>JAHFKE010000103.1 GCA_023245515.1 Candidatus Levyibacteriota bacterium | reverse complement strand
GCAAGCAGCACCAAGTCATGAGGATGCTCCTGTCCATGAGGAAGAAGCACCAAAGGCCCAAAAGCCTGTTGCGAAGAAAGCGTTAGAAGAAGATGAACATAAGGCCGACTTCGCTGGAAGCTCCGGCCAGGCGTCGCCAGAGGCTATGCCGACGGAGCGCGAGTCGAAGGATGAAGTAGCGCCGGATGATATACCTTTCTAGGGTATAGGTATAGGAAATTTTCTTATCCACTATAACCTAAATAATTAAGTTTATGGCTAGTAAAACAAAATCAAAAGGACCAAGAAGAAAGATAACAGTTCCAAAGAATTGTTTCTATTGCAAGGAAGAAAAAACACCTTGGTATTCTGACGTGGCTTCACTCCAGAAGTTCGTAACTGAAAGAGGTAAGATCATCGGAAAGACGAGGTCAGGGCTTTGTGCCAAGCATCAGCGCCGTCTAACATCAGCTATCAAGCACGCGAGACATCTCGCTCTTCTCCCATTTGTAGGCGGCAACTAGAATGCATCCGTATAGATTTTCTACTTATTGCTCGCTCCAGATCTTTGTGTAATAATCTAATGACTTGAATCCATGAGACCGCAAAAAATTAGATATATCTTATTTATTGTCATAGCAGGACTTACCGGCTATTTCATAGGTGTTAATAAGATATCTGTTGACTGGAAAAATTATAAACCCCATGTCGAGGTATCGGCTAAAGAACCTCCACCATCCCTCATGAAGGGAGATTTCAGCATGTTCTGGACTGTTCTGGATAAGCTTGAGAACTCTTATTACGATAAGAAGGCTATTGATCCGCAAAAGATTATTAATGGTGCCATTGCCGGAATGGTCAACAGTCTGGATGATCCGTACACAATGTACCTCCCGCCTAAGCAGAACGAAGATTTTAAGCAAACCATGGCGGGGAAGTTTGAAGGGATAGGAGCTGAGCTTGGTATAAAAGATAAAAATGTTGTGGTCGTCGCCCCCCTTGATGGAAGCCCTGCGAAAAAAGCAGGTATCAAAGCAGGAGATAGTATCGTTAAAGTGAATGGAGACTATATTGCTGGACTCCCGCTTAATCAGGTAGTCGATAAAATAAGAGGTCCCAAAGGAACGGAAGTAGTCCTTACTATCGTGCATAAATCCGAAGATGCTCCAGCGGATATAAAGATCGTTAGGGATACGATCACTGTCAAAAGTCTTACGTCATGGGTCAAGGAAGTAAAAGATATAGATGAAGTTAATGCTAAAGCTCCTGAGCTGGCAGGGGACTTGCATAGTAAAGTGGTTTACATCAGGCTGTCTCAGTTTGGCGATAGTACCAATGCAGAGTGGCTTACGCTTTCTAACAGTATTGATAGACAGCTAAAGGCAGACAGTAGTATTAAAGGGATTGTCTTTGACTTGAGAAATAATCCCGGCGGGTATCTGCCTGATGCTATTTATATCGCCTCGGAATTTGTCAAAAGTGGCACTGCCGTGATGCAGGAAGATAAAAATCTTGTAAGGACTGAATTTCCTGTTTCAGGGAAAGGGCTTTTGATAGAAGTACCGGTTGTAGTGCTTATCAACAAGGGTTCTGCTTCTGCTAGTGAGATCGTTGCAGGATCTTTGCGTGACCATAAGCGCGCTAAATTAGTCGGCGAGCTTTCTTTTGGTAAGGGTACGATTCAACAGGCAGAAGATTTGGGTGGGGGAGCAGGCATTCATGTAACGATCGCAAAGTGGCTTACCCCTGAGGGTATTTGGGTGCACAAGAAGGGGCTTGAGCCCGATGTGAAAGTAGAGATAGACAAGAAAGATCCGTCTCATGATGTGCAACTTGAGAAAGCAATAGAAGAACTCCTCAAGCCTTCAGTAACGAATTAGGTCTCGTTTGTTCTGAGCATATAGAAGCGGTCATCAAGGTCAACTTCAGGATGTTCTTTTAGAAAGGCTTCGGTTGCTCTGACAACGACAGAGAATAATAGATCAGGAGTGCGGAACATCATGCCAGGAATAACAGTTGCGTTTGGATTTGATGGTGACTTAAGAAGTGCTCCGTTAGCAAAGTATCCTGGATAGACACGCTCCCTACCTGTTGCTCCTGGAGTTCTTTGGATTTCTCCGTCATAGTCCGTGGCAATAATTCCCAGATAATCATCTGTAACTGTCATACCCATTGCTTCCAATGTATCTTTATCATGACCATAACCTATGAGTGTATAGAGTTGATCACAAGGAACTGTCTCTTGCGAATCGTCGCTCTTGGTTATTGTTAGAGTCTCTCCCTCCTTGTCCCAATGCTTAACGTCAGCGATAATTTTATTATTATCTAGTGCCTCCATATAAGCATCTCTTGCCTCAGGAAGGTCTCCTTCCCATCTTACCAAGTTTGGCTTTGATAAATCTCTAAAGACTCGATATTCTTTGCCCTCCTGCATAGCTGTTTCATCAGGTTTTTCAATCGCTTCTTCTGGGTAATGGGTGAGTATTCGGTAGTCAATATTAAATCCTTGCTGGTTTAGCTTTTTGACCTGGATTATCATCTCAGCAGTACTATTTCCCAAGCCGATAAAAACCATAGTTTTATTTCGGTACTTTTCAGCTTTTTCAGGAGTGAGGACTTGCTGCCAGCGTACACCGGCTTTTTCTGGAGTATCAGTTGTCATATGTCCGTCTCTTGAGGCAGGGAGTGGCTTGCCTGTACCAATTGTATTTATAACGATAGGTGCAGTGATGGTATCTGTTGAGCCATCAGGCCGTCTTACATGAATAACATGTTCTAGATCACCTGGCTCTATTTGGGTAACTGTTGCTTGTTGGAGATTATATTCTTCGTGTAAGCTATACGACCCCAGTGCCTCGCTTTCTGCGACTTCTTTGAGAAATTCTGGTACATCTGATCCAGGCCCTGGTGCAGGTTTCAAAGTAACATCTCCTACGACGCGCATATCTATCTGAAATGGGTTATTTTTGGATACTTCTTTACCTCCAACATTTTTTTGATTCCAAATGCCATTAAATTTACCTGTTTTATCTAAGATGGTTACATTGAGTATTCCCATTGCCAATAAGCTTCTTGCGGTAATGATACCTGCCGGACCGCCGCCAATAATAACAATAGGTGTCCTGTCGATATTACTTGGTACAAAAGTGAGATTGTCTAAAAGCCTTGCTGCTCCGGCTCCCGTTTTCTGTCTTTTTTCGCTGCGCTTGTTCTTACTGTTCTTAATACTACTGTCTATAACAACGTTTTCTTCGGTCGTTCCTCTATATTGAGGAGTTACTGATTCGTCTTGTGGGCTATCAATGAATGCGCGGTCTATATAAAAGGATGGTTTCAATCTTTCTTCTTTTAAAATAAGTGAACTAACCAATCTTCCAAGAGCACTATCTCTTGTTTGTGCCAGTCCTTGTGTTGCTTGGGGAGAAAATCCTTTATCTGCAAAGGCTCTGCGTAAAAGGTCAACACCATTATCCTCAGCAACGTAGGGTGTGCCTTCATGTATAAGATTCTTTTTCAATGTAGCAATAGCCGGAGTTGCTGACAGGGAAGTTTCAATAGGCCTTGGCATAGTTTGCCGATTTTAACACAAACTAAATTAAAAAACTATCTTATAATTATAAAATATATAAATCTGTATAATTATAGGAATCTATATAATGAAAAAGATGAGATACATCGGTAACACTTTCGAGGTAGAATAATACCCGTTAAGGGTATATAAATCTACCAAAGGAGGTGATAAAAATCGATGTATACAAATAACAAACATGCCTTTTA
>JAHFKE010000102.1 GCA_023245515.1 Candidatus Levyibacteriota bacterium | reverse complement strand
CGTTTTTGGAGATTTTTCTGGAATCTTCCAAAAAATCACTACATGGCTTATGCCCATATTGGAACGTATTCTTTTGGCTTTTCTGCTTCTTTAATCAGCTTTTTTTCTATTGTAGACTTTATAATCACCGAAGCTGCTGGGTAATTCTTTTCGCCAATTCCAAGACGATCTCTTAAGGTTGAGTTAGTCATTTTAGATTTTTCTATATATTTTAAAACGCAATGCTGATAGCAGGCTCGCACCTTGTCATCAATCGTCATGTCTTTTAATTTTTTGTGAGCATATAGGGTTATCTTGGTGAAATTGTCATATTTTTCAAAACTTGGGGCGGGCAATTGATATAAAGCAATGTTTACCAAAGCTCTATCTACACCCGTGCCCCCCTCTTCACAAACACCAATCTGTCGCATAAATGATGCCATATCTTCATTGCGAGAACGGGGAGGATGATCAATAAATCTTTCAGTCTCAATCAAAGGCTCTCCGGTGTTTGTGATTTCAATACGATTTTCAAATATCTCTATCATAGGCCCAGCCCCTGATATGGAAAGATCTTGATGAATAAGCGCATTAGCGACAAACTCACGAATAGCAACTTCTGGATACGTTTTCACTTCCCTTCTTAGGGATTTTGAAATCTCTTCATTATGGGGAAGTTTATCATTTATATAATCAAGCAACCCTTCAAAAGCTATCGCATATCCCATTAATCCCTCTTGCTCCTTTACTCTGTCTACTTTTGTATTTCCCTTATAAAGAACGACTCTCACCGATTTTCTTTTAATGGTCGGGAAGTCATTTAAATTTTTCGCGAATAAAATGGCACCGAGATTTGTAATATCATAGCTATTGTCAAAAACCTTCTTCACCAAACCATGCTGAGCCATTTTCTCTACGAACTGTTGTGTTTCGGTAGGAATTTCTTGTTTGGTAAGGGAAAAATATTTTGAGTAGTCCAAGAGACTTAGCACCCCTGAAGTACTAACATCCTCCCTAGCTATTCCTTTTTCAAAACTATTCCTTTGTATGTTATTCCAAATTTTTCGCTCTTTCTCCGGATAATCAAGCAGCTTGGGCGTGGCAGACCCAACACGAATATATGGGATATTATTAAATTTTATGGGTTGATTAATGGCCGGCGGGATTTCAAAAATGACGATATTTTTAGCATCGTTCACAAATTCATAAATTCTAAAATCAAGGCGTGGACTTATATGCTGCGATAGCCAAAACTCTAACTGATCGTTTCCGATCTTTTCCTTACTTGGTGCAAACATTGTCCCGACAATCTTATGAGTTATATTTTGAACCCCAAAGACTAAGTACGCTTTTTTCTTATCATGCAGGCTTGCTGAATTTGAAAGTGCAGAGATTCTCTTCCCTATCTCATCGTTATTGAAGTTATTTTCCTTAAATTCAACAGTCTCTGTTTCAGATAAAAGAGAGACTAGGTTTTGAAGAAGTTTTTCTAGTTGTTCTTGATTCATAATCATTATAGAATCTAATCCTGATCACCATTATATCTATATTTCCCAACTTTTGCGACAGTAAATGACAAGAACCGGACTACCTAAAAGAGAGTTTCTGCGGCTTCGTTTTGCATAACTTGTTAAAGTAGTTAGTATGCTGCCTGAAGGTGAACATTTTTCCTCCCAGCTGGTCTTTTAAGAGCTGAAGTCTGGCAGGCGTTGTACTGTCTTTCTCTTTATGACAGGCAAAAGATAGGTATTGGATATTCAGAGGATCTTCAATTTGCTTTTGCTTCCAGCGCAGAAGCTTGGCAATGCATTTGGGGGTAAAGTGGTCTTTCGTTTCACCAAACCCACTACATTCCCTAACGTGAATGGGTGCTTCACATAGTCTTATACTGCGTACTCTCTTTGCTTTTTGCGACATGCAATAGAGACCAAAATTTCGACTATAAAACTTCTTTCTTCGGTTCTTGCTCTTTTTCTATCTGAGGAGGCCGGAAAAAGAGCATATATTCTTCAAGGGTTCTTTCTATACCATTTAATTGGTCCAGGAGTATCTCTACCCTCTTGTCAGTCGTACTATCCTTTGCCCTATGACATGCAGTGGAAAGCCATTGAATATTCATGGGATTGTCTAGTCGCTTGTGCGACCACCCTAGAAGTTTAGCTACACCTTTGGGGGTAAAGTGGTCCTTTGTGTTCCCATAGCCATTACACCCCTCAGTATGCTCAGGAGCTTCGCATGAACGCGTTGGCTGCGTTTCTTTCCCCATCTTTCACGATTAGTGTAACACGTTATCTGCAAGTTTGCACTGTAGAAAATCTATCTAAATCTCTGAGTCTGCAGCCCAAAGAACCTTATCTGTCTCATGCCATAATGCTTTCTGTAATCCACTCATAGTACTCGATCTATCATTTCTGTTCTGGGCATAGCCGTGTCTGAAAGGATCAAAATTACGATCGTCACGAAAACCCTCCTGCGCAAGATTTTTCTCTGAAAAGTATCCATCGGTTATCTTATGCTCATAGAGTGTTTTGGCACTCATAAACTCGATTTGGATAGGCTTTCCACCACCTAAATGGATGGCTGTAGAACCTGTTACAGCCTGATAGCCACGATCCATTTCAAATCCTGACCATCCAGCAAGAGCTGCTCCTACTATTGCTAAGAAGTCGCCGAAAAGAGCATATTGTGGATGATGCCAATGAGCAAAGAGCCCCAAATCTATCTTCTCACCAAGCTTGCCCATCCCCTTGATTAATTCTTCTGCCTGAAAAACGGGCGCTCTACTTCCACTACCCTTTGCTCCTTTTTCAAGAATTTTATGCCTAAATAGAATACCGTATCCTGCCACGTCCTCCTCTATACCCGTAAATGACTTTAGTAAATCACCTCGACTGGTCTTAACACTTGCATAACCCTGAGCGCGACCTTTGGGATCAATTCCATTCTCTCTGAAAAGACTTTTCATGAAATTGACCATATACTCATTTGGAACCATGCCATTATCTTTATTCCCGTTCTGCCACTCGTGGTTTCCTGCTACCCACTTAGTGTAAAGATTCATTAGGATATCCGAAGAAACATGACCGAAAGCTTTCTCAAACATATTGAGGACAAACATTTGCTGAGAATCAGGCGTTATGAGACCCATATGAACACTCTCACCCGAATGTGCTGGATATATATTGCCATGAATAATATCTCCGTCTCCCACAAGATAAGTAGGACGCTCTTTCATTGACTGAGTAACCATGTCTAAGACTTTGACCTGCTGATCTGGACGTGCTGTAGTTGAGCCATTTTGACCATCATTGAACATATGGATAGTAGTCCTAGGTGCTTTGTCCGATTTTTCCATAAGGGCCTTGTTATAAATAGTGACGATATGCCTTCCATCTTCTGTGTATTCATGTATCTCTGATGAAGGACTCGGAAGAGTTCTGCGTGTGGCTATCTGCCTCAGAGCAGGAGAGGATCCAGCTCTGGCAATACTCCCTTTTTGAGTAAGAAGTTTTTTGGCATCAATGAAACTTCCTGTTGATCCCACCCAGTTTTCGTCAGCAGTCCCCACACCAATCACCTGATGCTGACCAGTTATCACAAGCGTGTCAGGTGCTTGTAGCGCTGAAGAATTATTCATATTCCGAACAACTGCCTCTGCTGCTGCGATTGAATTCTGGGGAAGAGACACGTCAGTTAACTGCATATTGCTGCGAACCATATGGGTGATATCTCGGATTTCACCTCTCTTTTTACCTTGGATTGTCGTAGTAAGGTCGATATCATCAACAAACTTAAGACTCTTGAACTCTTTACCAGGAAATGGAATATTGTCTATTTCCAAAACTGCTTTATACGAGTCTGGTATTTTCTGACCATTTAAGACCATTTCGTATGCCTCATGCAGAAGAACAAAT
>JAHFKE010000101.1 GCA_023245515.1 Candidatus Levyibacteriota bacterium | reverse complement strand
ATGGGGTAGGGCATTATTCTGAAGACTGAAAAATACAGGGTAAGAATTGACAGGTTGAGCTCATTTTTGTTAGCATGAAGCTTAGAGTAGGTAGTAATATAACATGAAGACACTCATCCGCAACATAGCTATTTATACGTACATCCTCTTTGTGCTACCTAACGTTATTCCCGGAGTTCATATAGATGGAGGATTTGCCTCACTTCTTACAGGAGGAGTCGCCTTGGCGCTGATGCTGCTTTTTGTAAGGCCGATTCTTAATCTCATCAGTATTCCTGCAAACTTCCTCACGCTAGGCCTCTTCTCTCTTGTTGTCAATGTCATCATACTGTATTTACTTACAATATTTGTTACAGATGTAAGGATCGTGAGCTTCACCTATCCGAGAACAGGAGGCTTTGGATTTGTTATACCTCAAATTTCATTCAATACATTTTTTGCTTACCTTTACACAGCCTTTATCCTCTCCTGCATAGAGAAGTTTATTAATTGGATGAGGAAATAAATATAGAAGCAAGAAGTAGGAAGTAAGAATTATGGTTTCTTTTTCCTTGATTCTTAATTCTTGTCTCTCGAAATGAGGAATATCCTACTGTCCGTTTAAGCAATGAGCGCATTAATCAATTTAGCTAAGAAGAAGATTGTCTGTCTGGGTGGGGGTATCGGGACAAGTAATCTTATCTCAGGTCTCAAGCATTATAATCCTCGATTGACCGTAGTTACTTCAATGGCGGATGATGGAGGCTCATCAGGAAGACTTAGAAAGGCTTATGGCATCATGCCACCCGGTGACCTGATATCCTGCATAGCGGCTTTAATCAGTGATGATAATAAGGAGCTCCGATCGCTACTTACATATCGTTTTCCAGGTAATAGTCGTGACAACAAGACGATAGACGGTCATAAATTGGGAAATCTCATTATGCTTGCTGAGATTTTGCGTACCAAGGATATTTATAAAGCACTTGAAGTGGTCAAAAAGATGTTCGGTGTTACAGCAGATATCTTTCCTGCAACTGATGAGCGGGTGCATCTGGGAGCTATGACGAAGGATGGAAGACAGATTCATAGCGAAACGACGCTGGACTTGGCTCTCTATGGTGAACCGCATGGTCTGGATAAGGTATACCTCAGACCCAAAAATCCCAGGGTAAATAAAAAGATGATTGAGAACATTTTGGATGCGGATGTAATCATCAGCGGGCCGGGGGATTTATACACTAATCAGTTGCCTGTACTGATCGTTCCGCAAATACGAGAGGCCATTATCAAAAGCAAGGCAAAGAAAATCTTTATTCTAAATGTGGCCAATAAACCCTTTGAGACGAAAGGATTTACTCTCAAGCATTTTATCGAAGCGATAGTCGAGCACTTAGGCGTATTCCCTTTTGATACGATCATCGCCAACAATAATCACTCCCATCTCATTCCAGCCAAATATAAATATAGCTATATAAAGATCGATAAAGATTTGGATGATCACACCTTGATCAATGTAATTCAAGGTGATCTGGTTAATGAGGATTTCCCAATTTATCATAACTCCCAAAAGCTTGCAGAAGTGCTAATGAAAGAGATATAATACTCTCAGATTTAAGACTTAGGACTCCAGACTTAAGAAGAACGAGAGAAATACTCTTTCCCGTCTTACGTCTTACGTCTTACGTCTTACGTCTTAATGTCATGTTGCAAAATGTTCTAATCGTTCTACAAATTATCGTTGCTGTCCTTATCATAGGTGCAGTGTTACTCCAGTCTCCTGAAGGAGGGATGTCTCCGGTATTTGGTGGGGGAGGAGAAATGTATAGAAGTAAAAGAAACGTTGAGAAATTTCTTCTGATAGCGACGATTGTTCTGTCTGCTATCATGGTACTTCTTTCAATAGGACTTCTCTTTTTACACGGAAAGTAGGACGTAAACTCGAAATCCGAAGCACCTGCCCGCAATGCTTTGCAACGCGTAGCAGGCGGGCGAAATTCGAAACAATATCGAAATTCTAATGAATAAAATTCAAAACGTTTTATATATTTAGGTTTTTAATTTAAAATTTGTTTCTTATTTCGATATTCGAATTTTTTTAAGGTATGGTTGTTTTCAGACGCAGACTCATTTTTTGGCTTATCAAGGCTTATATCAAAAAGTCAGGGAAGACACTGATCATTTCTTTCTTCTTAGGACTCTTTATCTTTTTTGCTGTTGCCCTTGGGTCAAAGTATTTTGTGAAGATTCTGCCCATTTATAAGAAAAATACTATCGGAATCGTGGGTGCCTATACACAAGAGAATTTACCTCCCCTTGTCGTTGAAAAGCTCTCACGAGGCTTAACATCCATTGCTAAAGATGGGACAGTCAAGCCAGATATAGCCTCAGGATGGGATATAACCAATAACGGGAAAACGTATACTTTCCATCTCAAACAGAACATTCATTTTAGCGATAAAGCAGAAGTAACCTCCGATTTGATTTCTTATAATTTCTCAGATGTGGCTGTAGAAAAACCGGATAAATACACAATAGTCTTCAAACTTAAGGATGCTTATGCGCCGTTTCTGACAACAGCTTCACGGCCTTTGATGCGAAAGGGCTTCATCGGTGTAGGGGATTATCAGATTGAGGATATCAAGCTCAACGGTAATTATGTTCAATCCTTAACGCTCACATCTGCCAAAAACAGACTGGATAGGATGAAGTTCCAATTCTATCCGACTGACCAAGCGCTGAAAATTGCCTTTCTTTTGGGCGAGGTCTCTGAAACAAGTGGACTGACAGACAAGAATTTTAAAGATATTTCTTTTGATAACTTTTCAAATACGAAAGTTACGCAAGAATCGAACTATTCGCGCTTGGTAACGCTCTTTTTTGATACAACTGACGGTGCATTGTCAGATAAAAAGTTGCGTCTGGCACTCAGTTATGGTATTCCCGATAGTTTTTCCGGGGGGCAAAGAGCTTATCTGCCTTATTCGCCTGAATCTATATTCAGCAATAAGGATCTTGTCGACAAAAAACAAGATTATATCCATGCAAAGCTTTTACTCTCAGCTTCAAATACCGCAAGCGATAGCGCTGAGCTTCCCAAGCTCACTATCAAGACCCTGAGAAAATATCGACCTACAGCAAATAATATTGCTTTGGCATGGAAAGAAATGGGGATCAACACGACAATTCAAGATGTGGACATCGTGCCTGATAATTTCCAGATCTTCTTAGGAGATTTTTATCTCCCACGAGATCCTGACCAATATACCTTGTGGCATTCAGCACAGAAAAATAATATTACAAAATATAAAAATGTCAGAATTGATAAGCTCCTTGAGGATGGGCGTAAGACAGTCGATTTGGAGGAGAGAAAAAATCTTTATGCCGATTTCCAAAAGTATCTCTTAGATGATGTGCCTGCAATTTTCCTCTATTTCCCGACAGAGTACCAGATTAAGAGAAAGTAGGCTTGCGGGCTTCCCAATCAGGAAAGGCTTATTCAGGATCGCCATTGGGGTCATGCTTCGCGGTATCTTCGTCAGAGTTCTGTATAGCTGTCACTTCTTCCATAATCTTATCAGCTACTGAGTCAGGCTCTTCGAGTTGTCGATCAAGCTTTCTGAATTTGTCACCATGCTCCTGAGTAAGTTCTTGGTCAAGTTCAGCTAAAGGATCGGGGTGTGTTACGGGGGGTGATTCGGAATTGTTATCCATGCAATATTTATACAAGCTATGATTTTTTGTGTCAAGTAATAAATGTTTGCTTACTCCTTAAATGTTTGTGATAAGTAACAGCAAAGCGGTGGGCTTCGTCACGGATGCGAGTTATCAAGTGAATTGCCGGATGATTTTTGGGGAGCAGCACTTCGGTAAATAAATCTTCTGCGTGAGGTATAACGATGGTTTCTTCTCTTTTTGCAAGTCCTATCAAGGGTATGTTCACAGCCATTTCAGTTAGCGCTTCTATGGCTGAGGAGACTTGGCCTTTGCCTCCGTCTACGATGATAAGATCAGGCATGTTC
>JAHFKE010000029.1 GCA_023245515.1 Candidatus Levyibacteriota bacterium | reverse complement strand
CGTACTCTTCCCCGCCCCATTGGGTCCATAGAGAGCGATCCGCTCCCCTTTCCTGATCGATAAAGAGACGTCCGTCAGGATCGATTCGTCACCATAACTCTTGCTGATATTTTTGGCACTCAATGGAATCTCGCTCACGTTACGTGGTTCCGGCAATGTGAACTTGATATGCGCTAGTGCAGGAGGAAGTTCTGGCAGCGCCTCCTTCATACGATCAATTCGGGTCTGCACACTCGCGCGGGCCCTGGCACCCTTCTCAGAACTCATCCTCGCCATCTTCAACAAACTCTTTTTCATCCGTCCTATTTCCTTCTGCTCATTATCATACTTCTTCTTCAGCATCACCTCATTATTCCCACTCACCCTCACATACTTTGAATAACTCCCCTTATATTCCTCAATCTTCTTGGAAGATGGGTTGATCGCCAGCACCTTATCGATATGCTGATCGAGTAAATGAATATCATGCGAAATCACAATGAGCGTATTGGGATACTCACTTAAAAACTCCATGATCCACCGCTTTCCCTCAGTATCTAAAAAGTTCGTCGGCTCGTCCAGTAGTAAAATATCAGGCTCTGCAATGATCGCACGCAAAAGAGCCAGCTTGGTTCGCTGTCCTCCGCTCAGAAGCCCCGGCCTACTATCAAGATCCTCATTTACTTCCAGAGAGTTAAGCATCACCATCAGCTCCCACTCCTCCTTTTTTATTTCAGGGTCAATATACGTCTTAATATCCACCGCGCCTTCCAAAATAGGATCATTCTTAATCTCTTGAGGCACATACCCAACCTTCCCAAGTATCTGAAGTGACCCCTGTGTGGGATGATCCTCCCGCATCAAGAGCTTAAACAAAGTAGATTTTCCTGCCCCATTGGGCCCAACAAGCCCCACCGTCTCTCCCCGAACAATGGAAAAACTCGAATCCTCGTACACATTCAATCGAGCATACCCATAAGAAATATTTTTGGCCGTAATCATATATAGGATTATAACAGAAGGGGCCTTCAGCCCTACCTATTCGATGTGGAATAAATTTCTCCCTTTAAATATTTTCTCCTCTTCTCCTCCGAAAACCGCTCAATCGCATAACGCAGCATTGTTCGCGGCATCGTTTTGTAGCGAGTTTGCAAAAATTCCTCAAGCTTTTCTTCAGATATCCTTTTACCTACTTCTCGAAGCATCCATCCGACAGCTTTCTGAATAAGATCGTGCGGAGCAACGCGACGTCCTGAGCTTGCCGAAGGGCCATCGAGTAAAATATCAGCTATTTTAAACGTGTCTGCATACTCACCATTTTTGATAAAAGTATACGTGGCAACAATAGAAATTCTTCTCTCCCACAAATTCTCTGATTGCGCTAACTTTACTAATAGCGCTCTTGATACTCCTGATACTCTTAACACATACTCCCCCACAATTTTATCCGCGGATAAATCAACAAGGTCCCAATTGTTAATATATTTTGTGTGAGCGAGATAAAAATCATAAATCTCCCGTCGTGCTTTCTCATCACCCTTATTGAAAGCGTGAACAAGAACCAAAAGCGCAATTAACCTTTCTTCATGCACCTTGGACTGCAAAAGCTTCTCTATATCCTGAAGCGATAAATCCTTATATTTCAAAGCTAAAACTCGCGATTGCGGCACAGTCAGGCCATAAAAAACGTCATTTTCCCCATACTGACCTACCCCTGTTTTGAAAAACCGCATAAGAAACTTCCCCTTCTCAGGATCTGCCGCTTTATTAACATCCTCTTTCAAATCTATAAGCATATATTCATATTAACAAATTTTTCATTTGAAACTAAAGCCATAATCTTAATCTTTTTGCAATGTGAAACAAAGGCCGTTAAGTTTTTTGTGAAGCGAGCGTATTAGGGTGAGTCCCAGTCGAGCCGAAGGCGAGTGCTGGAGGGGGCGGACAATCCCCCGATAGTGAGCAAACAAAATAGGCCGACTTTCATTGCAAAGAGTTTTGGTACTTTTTCGGCAAAAAGTACAAAAAAATATTTAATGGTAAATACTCTTGAGGTTTTCGCGGCCCCATTTCAGAGACTGTGCCATCCAAATCAACTCTTCATACCCACGTTCAATACGCTTTATATATCCTTCGTCTTTTATATTCCCCTTCTCATCAAATAACGTATGTACCTGTGGGAAATACACATCTGAAAATGTCGCGGCAAGACCCATTTCTCTGACTGTATTCACAAGTGATTCAATCGCACGTGCTCCCCCGAAAATCCCATTTGAAACACCTGCAAAAGCAACAGGTTTATGGATATAATTTTTCAGTTCGCTATCAAGCATACGTTTTAACGTCCCAGGAAAACTATGATTGTATTCAGGTGTCACGATAAAAAATCCATCTGCTTTTTCTGTAAGTGCAGAATAACGCGGATCTGTATTCTCTGGATCATTGCCATCAAATGGGAAGTGATAATCACGAGGATCAACGAGCTGGACTTCAATTCTGGAAATAGTCTTACCCACTTTCTCAATTAGCTTAGCAACTTTGGCTGACTCTTGTTGTGGTCTGGTGGTCCCTAAAAGAATTGGAATGAATAACTTTCCCATAAAAGCTATTATACAGCATTTATGAATTGAGGTGATCACTCATGATCACCAAATCGTCATAGGAATATGGGGGCTCCTCTCCAAAGTAAACTGCATGAATCCCACGATGATTCACAATATCTGCATAACGACGAATAGGAGACGTCCCATGCATATAGCTATACGTCCTCAGTGCCGAATGCCCCTCATTACTGGGACAATAAACCGCCTTACCTAACAGCTTATTATCCAATTTAGGTTTTTCACTTTGAGAAGCATCATCCTGACTGGCCTCTATTTCTGCGATTAGAGCCTTAATCGCTTTTTTATCTAAACGCTTTAAATGATTTCTATAGAGTGCCGGCATGTCATGATCGGAAAGATATGTTCCCATCGAAACATTCGTAGCTACCATGAATTCTTCTATGATAATTGATGCCTTCCCTTTTCTCTGTGATTTGGAAAAAATAAGTCCTCCATCCTTTTTTCTTTTTTCCCGTAAGTTATTTGCCAAATCAGCATAGTCAGTCATAGAAGCATGTAGATTATTACCACTATCATTCAACGCTTCATTGATGTCTTCATAGCTGTATTTTCTCTCACTCTCTAGTTGTGTTAATGCAATAATCGGATCGCTTCTCTCAAGGTTCTCATCAAATATTGTAGTGATAGTAACAGTGGGTCGTCTTTGCTTCTCTTGGAGACTAAAAAGGCCATTGGATAAACGCTCAGGAAACATAGGGCTACTCATATCATCGGGATAATAAAGCGTGACTTTCCGATCATATGCTTCCCTATCAAGGGCAGAACCAAGTGGCACAAAAGCCGTCACATCAGCAATAGAAACAGTAAGCTCATACCCTTTCCCTTTCTTTTCAAGCCAAATGGCATCATCCATATCCGATGTATCGGCATCATCAATAGTAAATCCCCTAACTACCCTTCGTCTCCTGAAAGTATCATCAGTAAAAGAGATTGCACGAGCTTCTTGCTGTGCTAGAAGTGGAAATGAGGCATTTCTTTTTTCAACCTGAGGCATAAATTTACGCCCAGTATAGCATATATTTCAGAGGTGAAGCTTACTGAACTCTTTGCATTACTTAGTTCGTTAAGCATATTTCTATTCTATCAAATTGACACTAGCTTCAATTTTCTCTACCATTATAGTAGTATGAATAACGACCAAGATCCCACTTTAGCACCACCATCGTCATCTCCGACTCCAACGGAGCCAACGACTCAATCTCAGCCGGCCCCAATTCAAGCGGCACCGACACAAATTCAGCCGCCTACACCTGCAGCACCAGCGCCGGAACCAATACAAGCACCTCCTCCTGTCCCACCGCAAGCAATCCTACCAATACAACTTGTTGCCCAACCACAACAACCGACACAAAGTACCAAACCGACCCTAAAACCGGAGCCGCCAATAGAGCCGCCGCCCCCACCGCCTGAGGTACAACACTTCAAACGCCGCTCGCATACCCTTCTCTTTATCATTATTGGTATTATTCTTGCGCTGATACTTTTGCTCTATGGCATCTACGCCTTAACGCAAAACCTGAAAAAACAGGTAGAATATCATCCAATACAACCAACACCCACATCGGTCGAACAAAGCTACGTACCACCCTCTCTCCCTCAAAAACCAAAACCGATTGAGGGAGAAGTGATCATTAAAGTAAAGCCGGATATCTCTGATGAACAACTAGCAGAACATCTCAAACTATACAACGTGAAAATCATGAGAAAAATTACCTCCTTAAATCGCTTTGTTCTGGAGGTGCCAAAAGCCGAAGAAGACTCCGTCATGCAAAAACTCCGTGATGACCTCTACATAGAGAACGTAATCGAAGATTATCTTGTGTATGCACTCACCGCCCCCAATGATCCGCTGTATCAAAACCAGTGGAGCCTTAAAAATACCGGCCAAATCGTTCTGGGCACAGGTGGAAAGCAAAGTGCAGATGCAAAAGTAGAGGCAGCATGGACTATCTCACAAGGAGCAGGGGTAAAAGTAGCAGTTATTGATACTGGTATTAACGTGAATCATCCTGATCTCGCCGGAAAAATCGCTTCACAAAAAGTATTTATCACAAATAGTATTGAAGATGAATTCGGCCACGGCACACACATCGCAGGGATCATTGCCGCCGTTACAAATAATTCAGCTGGAGTCGCAGGATCCTGCCCTGCATGTCAACTAATTGTGGTGAAAGGAATGGATGACAGCGGATTATCCAGCGAATCAATTCTGGCTGAATCTATAGCATGGAGTGCCGATAATGGAGCAAAGGTCATCAATGTCAGCGCCGGAACCACAAATCCAAGTAGTATTATCAAAGACGCAGCCGATTACGCTTTCCAGAAAGGCGCTGTTGTGGTCGCATCTGCAGGCAACAACGACAATAGTACCCCTGTCTATCCAGCCGCCTTCAGTAATGTCGTTTCTGTCACAGCCACTAACAATCAAGATCAAAAAGCATACTTCTCAACATATGGCTCATGGGTAAAACTAACTTCTCCCGGAGAAAATATACTCTCGACATTACCCACACATAGCTATGTATTGCAAGTAAAAAAACCTGGTCTCGCTAAAAACTACGACTATCTCTCAGGTACCTCTATGGCAACACCCTTGGTAAGTGGCATTGCTGCGCTTGTCTGGGCAAGTCCTTACGGGACAAGTAATACCGCCGTTATAAAAAGGCTCTACGACACCGCAGACAAAATTCCTGGAACAGGAACATATTGGGCTTATGGAAGGATCAATGCAGCAAGAGCACTGGGGATCATCCTACCCTCACCTACCCCAACCCCCTCTCCTTTCCCGACTAACATACCATCACCGACCATAGCAGGAGGAGCACAGCCTACGAATGGACCTTTCGCGGGCTTCCCAAGCCCTTTCTGTCTCGGCGCATGTCCGACAAGTCCGTCACAACCAAGTACTCCTCCAATCGCTACTGCTACAGTCGTGCCTGCGATACCCACGACACTACCTCTTCAACCAGGCGTAACACTACAGCCTAGCTCTATACCGACATCGACGATACAGCCTACGCAGCTACCACCAATAGTCATAAATAACCCGGGGAGCAGTCAGAATAGCCCCACTCCGACAATCACACCCAACAAACCACCATACGGCGGTAGCGGAGATCCTCTTTCTGATTATATAAACCGTCTTATCGCAATCCTCAAGCAATTATTACAAACACTCCCCTATACTCACTAAGAATTTCAATGAGACTTATTGACGGTGAGGTAATTTGAGGTTTTCGCAGCAAGACAAACAATCCCTTATTCGACTTTTTTAATTTCAATTTTAAACTTCGGAATTTTAAATCCTGTAAGAGGTTTTATTTTCTTTTCTTTTCCTGCCAAAAAGACCCCGGTCAAAAGCCCCAAGGACAGACCGAGAATCGTCCCGCCGATCACATCAGACAGCCAATGCTCACCCAGATAAACACGCGAAACAAGCATCGCAGCATCGTACATAAAGACCAATAGTATAAGAACAATTTTTATATTCCTATTTATTCTTTTGTTCTGCCAAATCAATACAATCAATATTGCAGAAATGAAGATAGTTCGACCCGCATGACCCGACGGATAGGAGTTTTCCGACCGTATATGGAACTGCGGAAAATCCACCAAATGTTTTGTTCTGAGGAGAAATTCGGGAGGTGGAAGGTGATTGACAAAGAACTTACCGTATAACTCTATCAGATGAAATACCGCAAATAAAATGAGGCCTATAAATCCCGCAAGAAATTTTCTCGAGACGAGAAAGATCACCACTAAAACAATCAGCGATACTTCAAACTTCCCTACTTCACTTAGTACTGAAAAGCTTTCATCAAAGCGATGACTTATCTTGTCCTGAAATCGAACAGTCGTATTGAAATCAATGCCCATAAAAACATCTCTATGTACCAAATAGGAAAAGAAGATAAATTGGATAAAGAAAAATACAGCTCCGAGAAGTAAAAATAATTTTTTATTCATTGATCTAAGATTATACCTTTAAGCTTTTGAGGAAGTCGCGGAAATCGCCGCTGATATCAGGGTGTTCAAGTGCGAATTCGACCACAGTCTTCACATATTCAAGCTTGTTTCCCGTATCATAATATTTCCCATCCTTTATCTCGCAAGCAATCATCCTCTTGCCATCATCAAGCATTAGCTTGAGCATATCGTTATAATACAACTCATCCCCTTCTCCGAGATTGCCTAATGCTCTGTCTAAATAGTCAAAAATATCAGGAGTAAAAAGTGCCCCGGTAACTGTCGCCAGCTGAGAAGGAGCATTTCTCTTGCCTGGTTTCTCTATAAGCGTTGTTACATCAATCAAGCCATGGCGGATTTCCTTGCCACCAGCAAATCCATAACGATCATAATCATCATCATGCACTGCTCGCACACCAGGAAGAACACTACAGCCATATTCTTCATAAAGCTCAATCATCTGCTGGAATCTCGATTTTGGCGCTGCTTTGATAAAGTCATCACTCCAGGTATAGATAAAGGGCTCATCACCAATAATCTTCCTTACATTCATAAGCGGCGTTCCGTTCCCGTAAGGCCCCTTTTGTCTGACGTAAAAAAAGTTTGCCATCTCAGAGACCCTTTCAATTTGCTGAAGAAGTGGCAATTTCTTTTCCCCTCCCATGCGGAGATTCTCAACAAGCTCCATACTGGGCCTGTCAAAGTGATCCTCAATAGTACGCTTATGATACCCTGTGACAATGATAATATCCTCAATTCCAGCCTCAACTAATTCCTCAACGATATATTGAATAATCGGCTTGTCTACCACGGGGAGCATCTCTTTAGGCATGGCCTTTGTCTGGGGTAAAAAGCGAGTCCCAAACCCAGCTGCCGGTATCACCGCTTTACGAATCTTTTTAATCATATGCTTATTATAATCAGGTTATCACTCCTCTGTCTATACGTCGTTGGGCTTTAGGATTTTTTGCGTCGCATATAGCGATCCCGATACTTTTCCTCTACAGCTCCGTATCGCTCCCTGAAAGAAGACAAAGCGTTTGCCACCGGCTCATCAAATTCATCGGGGTTAGCCAGTAAAGCATGCGAGAGCGCTTTATTCCTAAATTCGATATACTTTTGCGAATTAAGACTCTCTCCATGCGCCTCTTTCATTATAGAGACGAGCTCTCTTCGCAGCGCTTCAGTACCGGGGAAATACTTCCTCTCCTGTCTATCAACTGATTTGACAAGCGGATCAACCACGAGAACAAGAGCTCGGTCCTTCAAGAGAGTTATCTCATCACGATCCTCACTACCACCTTCAAAAGTTGCACCACTGTGATGCATCCAGGCCGTAAAACCCCTCACCTCATCTAGGCTAAAAGGATCCTTGGGCATGACCCCATCAATCATCACCAAAATATCTTCTGAACTTTTTCTTTCTACAGGCGGCTTCTCTACTGCTGCTATAGCGTCATATTGCGCACGCATAGTGGCAACTTGATCACGAATACCCTCAGGAAGTGCGTCAGGTTCCACAGAGAAAATATGAGAAAGAGCCTGACTTCTAAATTCTCTATATGCTATACCCACTCTTTGATATGCAGTATTAGATTGCTTCGTCTTATTACCTTCCGGATATTTTGCAGTATAGTCTTTATAGAGGGCTGCTACCGAATCAAATTTCTCTCGCACACCTTCGCTTTGAGGGAAATGCGCACCATCTGATTGTGCTCTTACGAGGATTGATGCAGTGTCTTTCAGATGCGTGAGATCCTCCTTTTCCTTATCTGTGCCTATGCGAAATATGCGCTCACTCACCAACCGTACCGCCTCAAAACCAACAGGCTTAAAAACCTCTTTAGATACGTCTACACCTGAAGCTTCCAATGCGCCATTTATAAGCGCTAAGATGTCTAGGGGTTCTGGTCTTTCTTGGCGAGGCATACTTGGTGTTATAATAGCATAAATAGGAAAGCAATGTGCGGGGCCGAACCCGCCTGCGAGCAAAGCGAGACAGGGGCGGCTGGTTTACTAGATAGAATAAAACTATGTGCGGTATATTTGGCTATATAGGAAGCAAACCAAATGCCTCTCAAATCATCTTCGAGGGTTTAAAGACTCTTGAATATAGAGGCTATGATTCGTGGGGAATCGCTATTCAGAAGCAAGAATCCATTCGACAGGCTCAGGACGTGTCAAGAATTAAGAATAAAGGGAGAATCGAAATTGAAAAGCAAGTTGGAAAGCTTCCTGCAAAACTCTTTAATTCTAAATTCTCAACCCTCAACTCTCAACTCGGTATCGGGCATACTCGCTGGGCGACACACGGTGGTGTGACAGTCCCAAACTCTCATCCCCACCTTGATTGCACAGACCAAATCGCAGTTCTCCATAACGGAATAATCGAGAACTATCATGGAATCAAAGAAAAACTCATTCAAGACGGTCACAAATTTAAATCCGAGACAGACACAGAGATTATCCCCCACCTATTAGAAAATTATGTTCTGAATAAAAAAATGTCGCTCCTTGACGCAATGCGTAAAACCTTTAATCAGCTTAACGGATTAAATGCAATCGTCGCTATCAATACAAACTCCTCAGAGATTGTCGCTGCCAAAAATGGCTCGCCCCTTATCGTAGGGGTCGGTAAAGATGAATTATTTTTGGCATCAGATTCTGCCGGAATTCTCCCCCACACAAAAAAGGTTATCTTTATGAAGGACAATGAAATGGTAAGACTTGGAAGTTCAGTTGAGCTCTTTTCTCTTTTGGATGGCAAAGCATTAAAGCCTGAGATCGAAACCGTTTCATGGGATATTGAGCAGGCAGTCAGAGGAAAGTACAAGCACTTCATGCTCAAGGAAATCAATGAACAGCCATTGATAATCGAGACCATAGCCAAAAGCTATACCAATAAGATCGTTGAGCTGGCTACTATTATAAAGAAGGCGAAGGGAACCTTTTTCATCGGATCCGGAACTGCCTTTCACGCATGTCTTGCGGGAACATATCTTTTTTCAAACATCGCCAAGCACCATGTGAATACAGCGCCTGCATCAGAATTTAACTATCTTGAGGATTTTTTAACACCCAACAGCCTTATCATTCCCCTTTCCCAAAGCGGTGAAACAATTGATGTTGTTGAGCCTCTGAATCACGCAAAGAAAAAAGGTAGCACCATTATGTCTATCGTCAATGTATTGGGGTCAACAATCTACCGCATGGGAGATCATAAGCTCCTTCTAGGCGCAGGTCCTGAAAAAGCAGTCGCCTCCACCAAAGCCTACATCGCCAAAATCGCAATCCTCATCATGCTCTCCTACGCCCTGGCAGACAAGCTTGATGAGGCTAAAAGACTACTCCTCCAAACAGTCAAAGAGATAGATCGACTGATTAAGCAGCCATCCCTCACGCAAATCAAGAAAGTCGCTAAGTTCCTCTCAAGCAAAGAACATATCTATGTTATTGGGCGGGGCGGAGCATATGCCACCGCACTTGAAGGGGCACTCAAAATCAAAGAAGTAAGCTACATCCATACCGAAGGTTTGCCCGGAGGAGAATTAAAACATGGCACAATCGCGCTCATCGACAAGGGAACGCCCTGCATCGTGCTGGCGCCAAACGACGAAACCCATGATGCAATTATCTCAAATGCTACAGAAATTAAAGCGCGCGGAGGTGTCATTGTCGGAATCTCATCCAAGAAGTCCCCAGTTTTCGATCAATGGATAGAGGTGAAAGATTTAGGATCACCTCTGATTACTCACGTAGTCCCCTTCCAGCTCCTCGCCTACTATCTGGCAGTTATAAAAAAACTCGACCCTGACAAACCCCGCAACCTCGCAAAGAGCGTTACCGTCAAATAACTTTGTAGACTTTTTACCCAACGTTTATTATAATTCCCCACGATATGCCATACGAAAAATTAATCAGCGGTGAAATAACCGGGAGAACATTTCAACAAGGGAAAAGACTTGGCAAGGGAGCATGGGGATCAGTATACCAAGCAAGAGAAAACACGACCAGGTATGCGATCAAGCTACCCCACTTAGAAGAAGATGAAATAATAGAGGAGAACCTGATAAAAGAAGCGGCAATTCAGAGAGAAGTTTCACATCCTAACATAACTCCGGTTGTTTTATTTGACTACCACAGAGAAGCTCTCTTTTCTCAACGGGGCACGCCATTTATGGTTACTCCGTTGGCAAGGACCGATTTATGGAATCTTGTGGACGATCAAATTTCCCCCGAGAGAGCCTATGCACTAAGCGAGGGTGTAGCACATGCCGTAGCAACACTTCATGATCAGGGCATAGTACATGCAGACATAAAACCCAAAAATATACTCATTTATAAACATCGTAGAATGGGAATAGCAGGAAAGCTTGCTGACTTTGGAGGAGCAGTTCATGTCAATGAAAATGGCGCAATAAGAGAAGGTGAATGGTTCCATATGACACATACGTATGCAGCTCCGGAAGCTATTCAATCTTTATCACCCACACCTGCTCACGACCAATACGGATGGGGCCTTGGCGTAGCTTATACTGCCTTCACAGGAATAAGGCTATTTGGTGACGAAGCAAACTCAGACACAATACATATCGAGCATCCCTCTTTTAATCTCATCCAGGGCAAAGAAAAGCCACTACCATCATTTGAATTACTCATTCCCCAGGAGATGACCCATCTCCATGAAGCAATAGAACCTGTTATCAGACGAGCCATGCAGATAGACCCTCAAGCCAGATATCCCACAATGGACGAGCTCTTAGATGACCTTCGCTATAGACGAAGACGAGAAGAGGAAAAACAAAAAAGGCAGACAAGACATCTTTAAATTCCCTCAACCATCCTCCTCAAATAATTAGGCCTTGACAGGTACGTCATTTTTTGATATATTTGACATACTATGCAAGTTGTTACGATTGGCACCAAAAATCAAATTGTCCTCCCCAAGGAAGTAAGAGAGAAGATAAAAGGATTAAAACCCGGGAGAAAAGTGATGGTCTATTCAATAGATGCCGATACTATAAAAATTAAAGCTTCTGATAAAGATTGGGTTGAAAGAGGTTACGGATTAATGAAAAATGCATGGAAAGGCGGGGATCCAATTAAAGAGCTTGAAAAAATGAGAAACGAATGGCATGAAAAATAAATTAATTGGATTAGATACTAATATTTTTATTTACTACTTTCACCAACATGATCATTTTGGCCTTCCTGCAAAAAAGATATTTACTCAATTAGCTAATAATAAAATAAAAGCAGTCACCAGCGTTATTACCTCTATAGAATTACTTTCTTTTAAAAGATCAGAGAAAGAAATCGTAGAGTTAAAAGATTTTTTATTAGAGATATCCAATCTGACTATTTCTGATCTGACAAATGACATAGCTATTGAAGCTGCAAGGATCCGCCGAGACTACGGCTTTCGCCTCCCCGATTCAGTTCAACTCGCTACCAGCCTTTCCAAAAAGGCAACTCGCTTTCTTACCAACGATGTAAGATTGAAAAAATTTAAAGAGCTAGAAGTAGTCCTACTCGAAAATTTTTGAAGTCTTTACACAACCACCTGTTATTTGATACAATAGCTTCAATCCCGAACACATACTTACTGTGTAGGGTGTTCTTTGTTTTAGAACATGGTGAAACCAACAGCTTTCTTACGCGAAACGTATAGTGAATTAAAGCTAGTTGTGTGGCCAACACGCAAGGATGTAATCAGACTTACCCTGATTGTTATCATATTAAGCGTACTAGTTGGCCTCTACATAGGAGGAGTTGATTTCATCTTTGCAAAGACAATGGAATTTATATTGAACTTTACTTAAACTTATGACTGATACACAGACAGATCCAATCGTAGAAGAAGTAACAGAGCCAAAGGCAAAACATCCTAATGAGGATATCGCCAAGTGGTACATTCTCCACACGTA
Organism: Candidatus Levyibacteriota bacterium; assembly: GCA_023245515.1. Classification (GTDB taxonomy): domain Bacteria; phylum Patescibacteriota; class Microgenomatia; order Levybacterales; family UBA12049; genus JAHFKE01. The sequence continues at coordinate 1,584 of JAHFKE010000029.1, read as the reverse complement.
TGCAGGTCACGAAAATAAAGTAGCCCGCTCTCTTAAGCAGCGCGTTGAAGCTATGCATTTTGAAGACAGGATCTTCGATATTATCGTTCCGACTAGAAATACTATTAAAGTGTCCCAGGGGAAAAAAGAAACAGTAAAAGAAAAGATCTTCCCAGGTTATGTTCTGGTGAAAATGATCATGGATGACGAAACATGGGTCATGGTACGAAGCACACAGGGTGTTACCTCTTTCATCGGAGGTGGAAACGGCAACAAGCCAACCCCAATTTCTGAAAAAGAAGTCGCAGCTATTCAGAAATTCATGGACCAAGAAGAACCAATGTACAAAGTTTCTTTTGTTGTTGGTGAAGCAGTTAAGATCACCGATGGTCCGTTCAACGATTTCTTGGGAACCATCGATTCTATTGATGAAGCACGTGGTAAGCTCAAGGTACTAGTCAGCATCTTTGGCCGTGAAACACCTGTAGAACTCGACTTTTTACAAGTTAAAAAACTCTAGAAAGCACGTAGCGCGTAGGCTGTAGCACGTAGAATTAGAATTCTCTACTTCCTACCCCCTACGAGCCACAACCTAAATTATGGCTAAGAAAATAAAAACACTCATAAAACTTAACATTAAAGCCGGAGAAGCAACTCCAGCACCTCCAGTCGGACCTGCTCTTGGTCAACACGGTCTTCCTATCATGGAATTCGTCAAGGCTTTCAACGATAAGACAGCCGATCAAAAGGGCAATGTGCTTCCTGTTGTTATTACTGTTTTTGAAGACCGCACTTTTACCTTCATCACCAAGAAGCCTCCAGTTGCTGAAATGATCAAGAAAGCAATGGCAAAAGACAAGGGCAGCCAGAAGCCAGGACGTGAGAAAATTGCTACTATTACTAAGGCTCAGGCAGAACAGATCGCCAAAGATAAGATGGAGGATATGAACACCGATGATGTAGAAATGGCAAGAAGGATAGTCGAAGGCGCAGCCAGATCGATGGGCGTTGGCGTGGAGTAACGAGGGCGTAGTGAGTAGTGCGTAGGGTGTAGAAAAAATTCCCTACCACCTACAACCTACCCCCTATAACCTAACCTATGGGTAAAATCAGAGTAAAATCATTCGGAGACGAAGAAATTGAAAAAAAACAGACCAAGAAAGACCAGGCTCGCGCCGAGGCAAAAAAAGCTGCTGAAGCTGCTAAAGCAAAGGCTGCAGGGAGTGCTGCTGAAAAAGAGGAGGTAAAGACTGAAGCTGTTGAGACACCTGAGGCAGAAGTCAAAACTGAAAAGAAAAAGGTAAAAATCAAAAAGGCTGCAAAGCAAAAACACTCTACAGGCTATCTTAAGACAGCAGCCAGTGTTGAAAAAAATAAAAAATATAAGCTGGATGAAGCACTTACACTGCTCGAAACACTGAAAAGAGCAAAATTTGATGAAACAGTAGAGCTTCATCTGGACACCATGGAAAAAGGAGTTTCAGGGAACTTCACTCTCCCCCACGGAACAGGCAAACTGACACGCGTTGCTATCGCCAATCAAACAGAAGATCCTAAGGGAGTTGAAGATCTGGTCAGTAAAATTGAAGCAGGACATATTGAATT
>JAHFKE010000100.1 GCA_023245515.1 Candidatus Levyibacteriota bacterium | reverse complement strand
TAGGACTGGTTGATCGTCAAGCTGATTCCCTCGAAAGTTGGCGAGTAAAAGGACTAGGGCTACGCCTTGTTCTTTTCGGGCTCGCCGAAGTTCAAGCGTTACGCTTGTCTCGTTTAGCTGGGATGGTGTATAAGCTTGAGGAAGAACTCCTCGACAGTGAGAAGATTCGTACTCTTGAGCCAAAAATGCTCTTCGGACTGTATCAGATGTCGTCTAAGGCACTCACTGAGTCTAGTGAGTTCGTGGAACGAACACTCAAAGCAATGAATTGGTCCGATCTTGAGACTGAGTTACTTCAGGTCAAAGCACAAGCTGCAACACAGGATAAGACTGGTATTAGTTCTGAAGACAGTGCTGAACTCTTGAGTTTTATAGCACGCTTAAAAGCTCAAGGCGAGAAGAGTAGGACTGATGACGAATAGTAGAGCACAACAGATTTGCGAAGCAGTAGATGCTTTTCTACTTCGCCCAACAATAAGAGATAAATTCTTCAGTGAGAAGAATAAGTTTCGTAAGCAGTCTAGTCGTACACCAATGTCCCAAATGATTCGAGTAAGTAGAGAGCTAGCTGACACTCAAGATTTTGATCCAGCCACTAATCCTTTTACACGACCTACTATAGGACAAGATGCTGCTCCGTCTTGGTTCGATTTGAACCCCCAAGCCAGGATGGCGCCTATGTTTAAGAAGCGTATAGGTGAAGCCAAGGAAAAAGAAGAGAAACCAAAAGACAAGGGTAAAGGAAAAGAGAAAAAGGGTGGTCCTCCTGCCTTCTTAAAAAAGAAGAAGGATAAGGCAGAGGGTAAAGCAACTAAAGCAGCACCTCCTGAACAGGAGCAAGTTCAACAGCAAGATCAAGCCGCAACTGCCCAAGACCAGCAAGCACTTCAGCAACAACAAGCTCTTATGCAGCAACAACAAGCTGGAATGCCAGGCATGTCACCACAAGATGCGATGACCGGAGGTCTCCCACCTCAGTTGCCAGAACTCCCTAGAGACGTCCGTAAGGATCCTGACTGGGAAGGTAATAGAGCCAATCAAATAACAGCCGGTCTCAACACATATTCCCAAAAAGTTGCTGATAGATATAATATTGATAATGATCCTATGCAACAAAACCCAGGTCCACGAACGATGAACCGTAAAATGCAACTCCAGAGCCAGCGATGGGGAGATGCCTCGACACGAGCACCGCGCAATAGTAGAACAATGAGTAACGGCAGTGGAAATGGTATGGGACAGCAAGTATGAGGCAAAGTAAAGCACAAGCATTCCTCCTATTTCTCGAAGCACGAGAAATGATCTATCATACCACGAGTTATAATGGGTTACATGGAATCATGAGTAGAGACAGACTTACTGCTCGTCCCGACACAATTGGAGTGAAGTCTTTTAAAAAAATTGATGACACAGAACCTGGAAGCGTTTCTCTCTCGCGTACTAAAGATTTTTGGTACCCTGGAAAGGGGTCAGTAAATCACGATACGAGGGAAATTACACCTGCTAATTCTTTCAGATTAATTCTCGACAAAGAGAGTATGAGAAAAGAGAATAAATCAACTCCTTTTTCACATAAATTTCTCCGTCCAGATGAGAAAGAACGAGAGGAGCGTGTCCCTCATCACGTAGAGAATGTTCGTAAACATCTTCGTGGAGTAGAATTTGACACGAGTAACTATACGCCCGAACAGGCTTCTTCTCTAACAGATCGTATAAAAAAACACTTAGGAGTCCCTGTCTATACTATGACGTCTAAGAAAATGACTAAAGATCGATATCAGTTTCATAAAGGACTTGAAAATCCCCCAGAGTCCCTGACGCGTGGTCGACGTCAAGCAGATGAATCACCAGAAACTCAAAATAGTTTTGTTAGTGGACTACTTAGCAAGTTCCGAAGATGACCAGAGCTAGATATTTGTTCCACAAAAGATTTGAAAACTCTGAGACATAAGAATGGAGGAAACAGAATGACGGTAGCAGAAAAATATCTGAAGCACCTCCACGAAATTGAGGAAGCTGGGTGGATGCAAGGTAAAGGTGTGGGACAAGTAAGAGGAAGTTCACAGATACACGCACAGGCAGCCCAGGCACGACAAAATGTCATTCATTTGCCGGTACGAAGTATTCCTCATGTTCATTCTACCCCCGAGACACCACCCGAAGCTGTAGGAGTCCGAGGTCCCTCTCATACCTTTGGGAATATCCGAGCCACGCTCCATAGACCTATTACTGGCGCTAGTGCCAATTCAACACATAAAAATGCCTCTGCAAGTAGTATGCCATCAGCCCCTTCTCCAAATCAGCAGAGACACTCTACTCTCTGGAATAGGGACCTGTCTCAAGATCCAGAGCATACGACGCATATTCCTAATCAAAATATCTCTTTCAATGACTTCAAAAACATACCGAAGTCCCCACCTTCTTCACATCAGCCTACGCCTTCTCCTCATCCTCATCCTGGAGTAGAGCCTACATATGACTATAGTCGACAGTTTCAGACTGTTAATAAAATAGTAGCAGCACCAGCAGTCGCAGTAGCAGCCGGTATAGGTTTTGCTGGGCGCATGGCACAGGCTGGAGGCAGACGGTTTATAGTGAGTCCTTGGCAAAGACGTGCAGAACTTCGTCGTAATCTCAAAGCTACAGCTAAAAGTGTCAGCGGACGTCTTGGTCCTCCTCCTAAGAGGATTCTCAAAGACATTGTTCAACTGAAGAAACAGTATCCAGAATATGCCGCTGATATAGATAGAGAGATTAAAGCGCACAATGTTCATCTCCAAGATTGGGATTATGGTCATCAACAAGCGTTCAAAACTCAAGCTAAGACTATAGCTAAACGCTATCATGACGTTGGGAAGGTCATGGCTAGACAACAAGGTCGTCATGCAGCGTGGAGGATTCTTAAGAGTGTCCCTGGGGTTGCTCGTCAAGAATACAACCGTATAAAAAGTAAAGGTGAAATTGAAGCGAGAAACATTCGTGATCAAGAACTTCAAGCACGAGCCGGAAATATACAGCAACATGCCCGCGAGGTCGATTATCATTACGATCAACACATGGACCAAGTAACTCGTGATCTTGAAAAAGGTGTTCTTCAGGCAAAAGCGCATGGACACGCAGAACAACAAGCCGCCATTCAGGCACAAGCTCAGGCATATGCTCAATCGCAAGCAGTGAGAGCTAGTCATGAGAGTTTGTTATTTATTGAAGGGAAAGCACGAGATTTTCGAGAAGTGATGCGTAACAAACGTAAGACTCATGCGCGTCATGTTCGTGCTATCGACCGAGGTACGATGAGATATTCCTATGATTTGAAGAAACGGGGCAGAAAGAGTAAAGAACGTAATCCTTATGATTCGCCCTCATGGTGGGGTAAAGATATAGGACGAGAGACCACTCTTGATCAGAGAAAATCTAGGAAGAGGTCTGCTCTGCGCAAGAAAATGAAAACCGCAGCATACGCTGCTTATTCTCCATATGAGCCCGACGGTCCTTATGGGATGAGGGAAGAATATGCAGGAAAACACCCAGTTCTTCACACTACGGGTAAAACTTTAGCTCTCCCCGTTACTGTACCTTACCATGTTGCGCGGGGTGTTGCTAAATTTACGGGTCTTGATGAACTACCAATAGCACTCAAAGATATGCACGCTCGGAATAAGCGGGGCTTTGTTCATAATTTCCTTCTAAGGTAGAGGAAGCAGGGAACTATTACTACAAGGGAAAATGAGGATGATACACTGTGGGTAAGATCAATAGGTCAGAACTTCTACGGTCATTAGTTGAAGACGCAGAAGGATATGATGGAAAAGAAGAGTGGCGTGAAAGTAAGAAACAAAGGCGCCTCAAATCTCTTAGAGAATCAAAATCTCCAAAGGGAAAAGACACACGACGAGCGTGGAAGTTACAACGTGCCATACGACACGGAGAGTATCCGTTTGGCGAAGACAAAAAAACAAACAGAAATGAGGATATAGAGCATGACAACAATGAATATTAATACAAAAGCACGTACGATGCTTGAAAAGATTCATGCCGTAGTAGAAATGGGCGTGGCTGAGGAGATGATCAATCATC
>JAHFKE010000099.1 GCA_023245515.1 Candidatus Levyibacteriota bacterium | reverse complement strand
GTCCAAACAACCAACTCATCAATCGCATCCTATTCCGCCTTTCTTTTCCTAATGTTAAGGTTCAAATATTACGAGCATTAAAATATCATATATTCCTATCTCTGTAAAGTACGGTACGGCAACGATACCGAGTACTAGCAGTAACGAACAGTAACTACGATAACTATACTTATTAAACGATCGTGATATAAGTACAAATAATAGCCCCCCCACCCTATAAACTTATTCTGATAAAAATCAGAGATCAAAAAGCTTTTTAAACTTATCTTCGTTTTCTAGATCATCAACGGTCATATAGATAACGTCTTCCTCTAACCCGAAATCTGTCTTTAAAAGGTGGACAAACTCCTCGCACTCATGGGGATATATCCAAACGCTATTTTGTAGACGCTCGAAACCAATGTATACAAGCTGATTCCGCAACATATCTCTCAACCCTCTTTTTTCTTCACATATGTCAAATATAATAACTCGCCATTTATGATCCCAGCTCTTAGGCTCCCCAAAAGAGAGGCCACTTAATTTATAACGTAAAAGCTTTTGACGTCCCTTGTCTGTTAATGATAAATAATGCTTCTTTCCAATAATTTTATATTTTATGAATCCTAATTTTTTAAAACGTTCAATTGTTCGATTGACATAGGATGGTGAGGAAAACTTTTTATTATCCTCCCAAAATATCTTAAAATCCTTTCTCGCATTCGGCGCTATCATATATGGAATCATCTCACTGAATCCTGAGATTGTTTCTAAAATCATCTTAGCAATCTTCCCCGCCTTCCGATCACCACCGTTCTCTTTTTTATAATGCTTAGCCATATCTATACTTATATCACGATCGTGCAATAAGTACAAAATATTTTAATCCTTATCATCCTTATCCGAATTCAAACCAATCTAAAACTAAAAGAACCGTTTTGCTATACCTCGCGTGTAAATAGTTAAATTATGTTCGTGGTATTAAAAAAATGAAAAAGCGCCGTGAGAATATCACGGCGTAGGAAAACTAAATTTTCAGAGTGTTCAGAAGCCTGGGTGTGGCTAGACCGAAGTGAAATCGATTTTCAATTACGGAAAGAACACCGTTCATCAGATTCTGCCGTGCCTGCGAAAAATCAGCTTCAAGTTCTCTGACGTATGGGTTCGAAACAGCGAAATAGTTCAGCGCATCCAAAAGCTTTGTCAATTTTGGAAAATCGTCAATCACTTCGATAGTCATCACGCGAAGGGGGGTAGCCCGGAGAATCGTGAGGACAGACAACTTATCCAGCTTACTGTAAAAGAAGTCACCCTCCTCCTCTGCATTCCTGAATCCAATGCGTCCGGGTATACCAAGTGGTCGAAGAATAACCTTAACCATATCGTCCACCAACTTGAAGAAATCTGATGGATGAACCTCGAGTTCACGAGCAAAATTCTGGATCTCTTCGGTCTTCCACTTCAACAGATCAGCCAAGGTAATTACCTGCGCCATATTAATCCTTTCGATTTTCCAAAGTTACTGACACAAAAAGTTCTTGATCCACTGTGCAATTACTGTAAATGAGGTTGGAACCTGATTATTTGCAAACGCACCACCCCAGATAGAGATGAGACAAGTAACCAAAAATATGAGTGCATAAGGACAAAAGTCCTTGAGTGCTGTTCCCGCCGCCCCAGCACCCTCATAAGGTTCTGCGGCAATCTGTAGAAAAAGATATATGAATGTAAGCACTATGACAGATAGAATAAGGTCGACTCCGAAGAAATAACTGGCCCTATCCGGATAAATATACTGGATAATCGCAGGGCTCACAGACCAAAAAAGCAAGAGTGCGAACATGTCAACTGGCATTCTCTCATTTTCCACAGCAAACTCCTTTTATCCTGTAGTCAAAGAACTGTTTTAGTTAATCGCAGTATATAACTAATTTAATTTCTGTCAATAGCGCTCATCATAAAAACTCGCAAGGTTGCGTGGAACAAAGACCGAGAGTTAATTGGAGAACTACGCCCCATAAAAGCTTTATTGAAATTCCATCTTCGAGCCAGGAGGCAATGAGCCCTCTATTATCTTTCGTGCGATTGGTTCTTCTACCTGTTCTTGTATTGCCCTATTCATTGGCCTCGCGCCGAAGGTGCGATTATATCCGGCATCCATTATTTTTTGAACAATAAAAGGATTTATTACCAACTCAATCCCCTTTTCTTGGAGTCTAACTGCGAGCTTCTTCAACATTAATCCTGTTATCTGCTGTAGTTCGTCTTTGTTAAGCGGATGGAAAATAACTACATCATCAAAACGATTTATAAGTTCCGGTTTATATATGCCCTGCGAAACAATACTGTTAATGATCTCCGTTTTTGATTTAGAAACATCTCCGCCCTTCTCTGTAATATCAAAGATCATCGCACTTGCAGCGTTTGAGGTAGCAATAAAAATGATGTTTTGTGTAGAGACCCTCTTGCCGGTCATATCAGAGAAAAATCCTTCATCGAGAATTTGAAGAAATAGGTTCAATACTTCCTTATCCGCCTTCTCAAACTCATCCAAGAGTAATACTCCATATGGATTCTCGCGGAGCATGTTTGAAAGAACACCAGATTTGTTATCTTCAAAAGATCCGATTAATCTGTTGATTGAATCACTCGATTGATACTCGCTCATATCCAGTCTTAGCATATACTTCTCATCTCCATAGAAAATCTGTGCGAGTGCTTTTGCTGTTTCTGTTTTACCGACACCGGTAGGTCCCAAGAATAGAAATGAGCCTATCGGCTTCTTCGGATCTCTAACTCCTGCCCGAGAGCGTCTCATGGCGTTTGAGAGCGAGATAATAGCCTCCGCCTGACCAACAACCCTCTTGTGTAATGCGACTTCCATATGTAATAAGGTCTCCCTTTCATTCTTCTGTATATCGCCGACTGGAATATTTGTCTTCAATCTTACGAAATCTAGTACTTCCTTCTTGCCAACGATTTTCATGTTGGTAAAATTAGCATTTGCAACCATCTCTGAAAGAAGATTGATAGCCTTAGCCGGCATAACTCCTATAGTTATATAGTATGTTGCAGATCGAATAATCTCCAAGACGGCAGGATATGTAAAAATAATTCTATGGGTGTTCTCTATCTCTGGTAGATAACTCTCGACTATTTCGAGCATTTTCTTAACATCTGGCTCCTCTACAATAACCTTTTGAAAGTACTGGACAAGAGTAGGACTGTTTTCTATCTTTTGATGGAAGAATACGGGGTCGGCAGTGGCCATAAATTGAACATTTTTTTCGAAATATGGAGCAAGGAGACTAATAATAGTTGTCCCTAGGGCCTCAGCAGATGTTATCAATCCAGGCAAATTTTGAATCACAAAAATAATATTTCCAGCATTAATCGACTCGTTGAGGCATCGGAGAAAATTCTCCTCAAAGACTGCCTTAGTTTTTGATTCAGATATGAGACTATTCCAATCAAGGTCTACTACTCTACTATATGCCACATTCTCATGCACTCTACCACTTACAATCTCTCTTACGAAATCTTGTATGATACTAAATACTCCAGCGCCCGGATCACCAACCACAACAATATTTGCATTTTGAGCCTTGGAAAATACAATCTCAATTTGAGAAACGAGATCATCTCTGTGAGATCTCTCAATCTTAGAACTAAACAACATTACATCCACCGAAAGATCATTACTAAATTTATCTAGAAAAAATGTCCTACCGAATGCCCATTCCTTGCCGATTGCTCTGTGCTCTGAAAGGTTTTCCCTTGTCCACCAACGCTCCTTCTTTGCTGACACCCCATCCTCCATTATTTTCCAATCTAAAATAGCCGCAAGATCTCTTTCGTTAAGTCCAGCATCAAATAAAAATTTTTGAAGGCTAGTATCCTCTTTCCACATAGCAGAGATCAGTTCCTTCGTGCCAAAAAAACTATCTGTTCCCACTTCGGGGAGATCATAATCTGGAACTGTAGCACCGACACGCGAGGCCATAAAGCCAGCGAGTGCCCCCTCTCCAATCCCGGCTCTTTCTACAACCCTTCTTCCGATGGGTAAGGAGAATAGTGACGTAACTAAATCACCCCCCTTCGCATGATAGATAATTCTT
>JAHFKE010000098.1 GCA_023245515.1 Candidatus Levyibacteriota bacterium | reverse complement strand
CGGCTTAACCCTGCTGTTTTCAGGAATAAATCCATAGACGTTCAGACAGGGAAAACAAAAGGAATTTCTCCCTAAAATAGTTCCAGGATTAATCACACAATTGCACCCCACTTGGGCTCCATCTCCAATAATTGCTCCAAGCTTATACAACTGAGTGTTGATCCTCTCCCCTTGAATGAGAACATGGATCGGTTGATGATCTAACCTTAAATTTGCACATTTGACCCCGGCACCTAAATTGACTTTGTTGCCCAGAATCGAATCCCCGACGTAGTTAAAATGAGCTGCCGACGTATGATTGAAAAAAATCGAGTGTTTGATCTCAGTATCATGGCCGATCACACAATAATCGCCGACAATCACATCCCCCCGAATATAAGCCCCATGACGCACCACGCAATTCTTGCCAATGACGCAAGGGCCTTGAATATAGGCTCCGGGCTCAATCACAGTTCCTTCGCCAATCGAGATCAACTCCGGATAGACAAGATGCACAGAGGTTGGAACGGTCACTGCGATGTTTCCCAATTCCAAGGATTTGAAATAGTCTTGAAGAGTTCCAAGCGCTTGCCATGGATATTGGCATCCCTCGAATAGGGAAGCATGAGAATATTCTTCTAAAGAAAAAATCTGGCTAGGAGTAAGTATTGCTGTCATAGTATCACTATAGCTTAAGAGGCTTGATTCTAACTACAACAGACTTATTTGAAGAGCGATTTTTTTATAAATTTTTTAATTGCTAAGCTACCCTTTCACGAGCTTCCGAATTTCCTATGAATATAGGTATATATATTAACCTCTTAGTCTTCTTGTGCTGTGGAAGTGTTGATAACCCCTAGGCTCAGCAGAGCCAAAAAACCTTGTTCACAGATTGTATAAACAGTGGTCATAAAAAGGGGGGTTTTGGACAATCTTCAAAGAGTGAACAATTGGCTGACAGGTTTATGACAGAGTTTTCCACAGTGCTTAAATGTGAATATTTTCCTTTGTGCTCGGGATGTAAAATTCAAGGGAACGTTGCTTTTCCCCCTATTTGGTCGGAAGTGGAGGCCTTTTTTCAGCGCGTGGCTCCTGAAATAACCGTTTCTTTAAAGGTAGGTGAGGTTACAGGATGGCGCACCCGTTCCAAATTGGCAGTCCGTGGAACTCCTATTCAACCGGAAATCGGTCTTTTTAAGAGCGGATCGCATCAAGTTGTCTCAATCCCTACCTGTCCGCTTCATCACCTATCTATTAATTCTCTTTATGCGAAAGTAAGGAAGGTAATGATCGAGAGGAAAATCGATCCCTATGATGAGGAACGCGGAGTTGGGATCCTTCGTTATCTTCAATTTGTTGTCGAGTCTCGGACGCATCGTGTGCAACTGTCTTTGGTTGTCAACCGACAGAGCAAAGATTCTTCTATGGAGGCCTTTGTAAGGCAGCTTTACAATGAAGGGGGGCTTCATTCCATCTGGTTAAATTTCCAGCTTAAGCAAACTATAGTCCTTTTCAAATGACTTTGCCCTAAAATTTATTTTTCGAGCGCCTCTTCAGCATCAACCACACCCTCTCTTAGGTCATCATTTTCTAAGAAACGAGCTGTATCTTCGGCCCAAAAAGCATCTTCTTCTTTTATTACCTTTTTAATAATGCCTTTAATTGTGTGTGCTGTAACTTTTTTAAAACCTTCTTCGAGCAATTCTCGCACGCGTCCCATAGTGAAATCATTGTGTGCAGCTACGTGTCCCTTGACGACAGCCCAGCACGTTTCGATGGGTTGCAATTCTGGATGATAGGGGGGTGTTCGTAAAATGGAGTGTCCGTATTTTGATGCGATGCTGTCTAGGGCAAATTCAGGCTTTGGCGCAAAGCGTCGGCACAATTCATACAACTCTGCTTTCACCATGTCCGTACCCCATGGTATTTCATTGTGAGTTAACCACTCTTGAAGTCGCCTCACAGTATGGCTGGGTTTTGGAAAAGTTTCTGCTGCAAAGACATTATGGTATGCTGCATTATCCATAATAATTACCGAATTCTCTGGAATGTTTTTGATTAGCTTGTTTTCAAACCATTCCCTAAATACACCCCAATTCATGTTTGAATGATAATCATTGGTCTTTTTAGATGCCTGAAATACCAACTTTGCATTAGGGATCCAGCCATTTCTGTCTATAGCATTGACGATGATAAGGCGATCTCCCTTACCTGTCGGTTTGCTGATAATAGATCCATCACCACTGAAATGCCATGTAGCATCTCTTGAATGATTTTTATTGATATACGATTCATCTAAATAAACTTCCGGGCGAATTGTGGTTCCATCTTCCTTACGATTTGCGAGTTTCTGCCTTAAGTATTGTCGACGTTGAATGATAATGCGATCGCTTTCTTTTAATTGTGAAGAGCGAGTTCCTACGTTGAACTCAAATCCCCATCTGATTAGAGCTCTCCATAAAGTAACAGGTGCTATTTTATAATCAGATTCTGTCGCTCCGAGATGTTTTCCGATAAAATCGAGCGTTACTTGACGACCATTACTGTTTTCCTCTCGAATAAATTTTCGTACGATACTTTCCATGCCGGGTTGAATCGCAAAAGATGGACGACCTCGATGACCAGACCCGCTTTTAAGCAGGCCATCAGCCCCCTCACTATTGAATGCTGCCATGATATTTTTAACAGTCGTTTCGCTGATGCCAAGGGCGGAAGCAGTTAAAGCGCGAGCTCCTGTTTGAAGTATGTCGGAGTTGTTTTTGTTTTTATCGAAAAATAGTTTCACATTCACAATTAACTGACGCATTTCTGAAGAGAATTCGATGCCCTGAAAGCTCATATGCTGGATAACCGTCTTGATTAAGGAAAGCCTTCAACTTTACGGCAAATGAATGTTTTAATCAATAGCCAAGGAATTATTTTAGGGCAAAGTCATTTGAAAAGGACTATAGCACTACGAAATCATCAGCAAACCTTATCAACCTGGCATTAATTTTCTCTCTTGGACCGTCTTTCCGGTGAAATACGACATCGAACCAATGTAAATAAAGGTTCGATAATAGAGGAGAAATGACCCCGCCTTGCGGAGTCCCGCACGTTGGATATGTGGTTGTGGGCGGCCCCCCATCCTTAGGAATCTCCCTAATCGGGGCTTTGAGCCACATTCTGATCAGCTTTAACACTGAGCTATCTGTGACTCTCATCTGCACACATGCCATGAGTTTATCGTGAGGTATTGAGTCAAAGTACCCTTTCATATCCGCATCGTATACCGTTGTCCTCCCTTGCTTGATTGCATCTACGATCTCTTGAATTCCGTCATGTGCGGAGATTCCGGGCCTAAAGCCATAGGAACACTTCAAGAAATCTGCCTCAAAGATCGGCTCAAGGATTAGCACTGTGGCCATCTGAACAACGCGATCTTTGACTGTAGGTATCCCTAGAGGACGGAGTGTACCGTCTCCCTTGGGGATATATTCTCTGCGGATAGCTTTGGGTTTATATGTTCTGTTCTGGAGTTCCATATTGATTTCAGCCAAAAGCTTCTTTGGACCACCTTCTTGTCGCTCAATATCTTCAATAGATATGCCATCGACGCCAGGGGCCCCTCGATTCTCTCGCACTAATCTCCATGCGGACTCTAGTACATCTGGTCTGTTAATCAGACCATAGAGTGAATAGAAACGAAATTTCGGTTCATCTTTGGCTTTCTGTGCCAGTTTCTGCCTCATGAGGATCACTTTAGGATCTAACCCCTTCTTAGCATCACATTCTTGTAACCTCTTCAGGGTTGTATCTTCTTCCGTACTAGGTCTCATACCAATCGGATTCTCCTCTTTATTACAGTTACACCACTTCAAGCAGGACCCCTTTGCTCCACGGACATTACTCCGCTTCTTCACTACTACGAGTCCATCTGACTTCCGATATAGCCAGTCGAGAAGTTATGTATTCCCTCTCTCTGTTGTTTACGCCCGATTCCACGGGTCAAGTAATCTATATCGGATCTCGCAGGTTCCGTCGTTATTCTTTGTGCACGCGCTGTCTATCCTCACCCCGACGAGGCCACTGGGTGCATTTAACCTATTCTTCCCCAGCGATGGCAGGTTTCATTATACCCGAGAACTTGACCCCTCGTAAGTTATGCTTGTAACGAGGCTTT
>JAHFKE010000097.1 GCA_023245515.1 Candidatus Levyibacteriota bacterium | reverse complement strand
GCCAGGGTAGCTCAGTTGGTTAGAGCAGAGGAATCATAAACCTCAGGTCGCGAGTTCGAATCTCGCCCCTGGTACTTGTTTAGAATTAAGAATTTGGAATTAAGAATTAAGGAACGTCCCTGATTCTTTATTCTTGCTTCTTACTTCTTCAAAATATTTCTATGCTTAGTAATTTCAAAAACAAAAAGGTGGCTGTTCTTGGTCTGGGGGTAGAAGGCATCTCAAGCGCCAGGTTTTTATTAAAAAATGGTGTCAATGTTGTGGTCTTGGATGCAAGGAAAAGAGAAGAAGTTGATCAGAAAATTTTAACTGAATTGGAAAAGCTTGGAGGGCATTTTGTATTGGGAGAAAAATATCTGGATACTCTTTCGGATTTTGACATCATCGTTAGAAGTCCGGGTTTTAAAATTGCAAGTAAAGAGCTCTCAGATGCCCGAGAAAAAGGTGTCGAAATTACTTCTCAAACAAAGATATTCTTCGACCTGTGTCCTGCTGAGATTATCGGTGTCACAGGCACGAAAGGAAAGGGGACAACTTCGACACTCATTTACCAAATCCTTAAGACCTCAGGGAGAGATGTGTACCTAGGAGGCAATATTGGAACGCCATCGTTGGATTTTCTGGACGCACTGACGGAACAATCAGTGGTGATTTTAGAACTTTCCAGCTTTCAACTACAGGATCTTCATAAGTCTCCTCATATTGCAGTTATGCTCATGATCGTGCCTGAGCATCTGAATTATCACAAAGACATGGAGGAGTATGTCGATGCAAAGAGGAATATTTTACGTTTTCAGACAGCGTCGGATTTTGCAGTGCTGAATAGGGATTATATTCCGACAAATGAATCTGACATCTATACAGATGGACAGGTCTTTTTTGTCACCCGTGAGAGAACGACGACCGATCAGGGGGCTTTTATTAAGGATAATGCTATCTGGATGAGAATGAAGGAAGTGGAGTGGAAGGTTATTGACACTGACCAGATCGCACTTCGCGGAAAGCATAATTGGGAGAATGCAGGGGCGGCAGCGATGGCTGCCACGCTTGCCGGAGCTGCAAAAAGCGATATCGTTGAGGTATTAAAAACTTTCACCGGTCTTGAGCATCGTCTGGAATTTGTCAAAGAAGTACATGGTGTGAAGTATTACAATGATTCTTTCTCGACTACACCTGAGACTGCAATTGCGGCAATTCAAGCATTTGATGCTCCTGAGATTCTCATTCTCGGAGGCTCGACTAAGGAGAGCGACTTTGCTGAGCTTGGTAAAGTCATATCCGAAAGCGAGCAAGTTAGGGTGATTATCGGAATTGGCCTGGAGTGGAAAAGGATAAAATCTGAGATAGCGAGTCTTGTGGTAAAAAAAGGTATTACTCCTCAGATATTATTGATTGAAGGGGCGACGACTATGTATCAGGTTGTTCAGGCTGCGGCAAAGGTAGCAGTAGAAGGAGATGTCGTACTTCTGTCACCGGCCTGTGCTAGCTTTGATATGTTCAAGAACTACAAGGAGCGTGGAGAGCAGTTTAAGAAAGAAGTCCTCAGTTTGTAATAAGTAGCGTGGTGTTGTCCTGCTGTATATTCATGGTGGCGTAGCCAGCCTCTTTGTGCTATACTTTGCCTTACTTTATGGCTACTAATGGCAAGAAAAACACCCACGGTAAGAAGAAAATAGTAGGACTCAAAAGTAAGTTTTCTCTGAAGACATTGTTTCTGTACGCACTATTAGTTATTTTTGCCATCTTTTTCTTCTCGTCCTTTGAATCTATCTCTGAGGAGAAGAAGAACGTACCTCTCTCTCAGATTGTCTCAGAAGTGAAGAAGAATCAAGTTTCTCAAATTACTGTAACGAGTAATAAGCTCGTTGTTGTGCAGAAGAATGGATCCTCTCTGCAGGCCGTTAAGGAGCCGAATTCTGATATTTATACGCTGTTCAAAAATGCTGGAGTTTCTCTGAATGACGCTAAAATAACAGTGAAAGATGAGGCAGGGACTTCGAATTGGATGAATATCTTATTTAATGTCCTCCCTATTGTAGTGATGCTGGGCTTCTTCTTTTTTATCTTTCGTCAGGCAAGAGGCAACCAGGAGGGTATTTTCTCCTTCGGGCAGTCACGGGCCAAGCTCTTTAATCGCGATAACTCCAAGGTTACTTTTGCTGATGTTGCAGGTGTTGAGGAGGCCAAGCAAGAACTTTCCGAGATTGTTGATTTTCTTAAGCACCCCGTGAAGTACAAGGCAATGGGTGCAAGAACACCCAAGGGAGTTCTTATGGTGGGTCCTGCGGGAACAGGAAAGACGCTTCTGGCAAGAGCTACGGCGGGAGAAGCTGGAGTATCCTTTTTCTCTATGGCGGGATCGGAATTTATGGAAATGCTTGTGGGAGTTGGTGCTTCAAGAGTCCGCGATCTGTTCAATACGGCAAAGAAAGCACAGCCAGCGATTATCTTTATTGACGAAATTGATGCGATTGGACGCCAGCGCGGGGTAGGTCTTATGGGCGGTCATGATGAGCGCGAGCAGACACTTAATCAGATTCTGGTAGAAATGGACGGCTTTACACCAAATGAGCATGTTATCGTTATGGCAGCGACCAATAGGCCCGATGTGTTGGATCCTGCTTTGGTGCGTCCGGGTAGATTTGATAGACGGGTGGTTCTGGACTTTCCTGATGTGGAGGGAAGAAAGAAAATTATCGCGATCCACGCCAAGGGTAAGCCTTTTGAGGCAGGTGTTGATTGGGATAAGGTAGCGAAAAGAACTGTCGGTTTCTCAGGAGCTGATCTTGAGAATATGCTTAATGAGGCAGCAATCATGGCAGCAAGGCTGGGCAAGAAGGTAATTGATATGGTGGACCTTGAGGAGTCAGCGACACGTGTGAAGCTTGGTCCCGAAAAGAAGCGTCTGCAGACAGAACACGATAGGAAGATGACAGCATATCACGAAGCAGGCCATGCGCTAGTTGCTTGGGAAATGCCTCATGTTGATCCAATCCATAGAATATCTATTGTTTCTAGGGGCATGTCTTTGGGGCATACAATGACAGAATCGATCGAAAAGGTCCATGAAACAAAGCAGGGGCTTTTGGAGCAGATTGCGATGATGATGGGCGGACGGGCTGCCGAGAGTCTGGTCTTTGATGATGTGACCACAGGTGCTTCTGATGATATTAACAAGGCTACACAGGTAGCAAGGGCTATGGTCACGCGATTTGGTATGAGCGAGCTTGGTCCGATCAGTCTTGATGGCGAAAGGACAATGTACGAACAGAGTGAGGTCTCTCCTGAGATGGCAGCAAAAATCGATATAGAAGTTAAGAAGATTACCGATAATGCTTATAAGCAAGCGGTTACTGTTCTGTCAAAGCTACGACCAAAGCTTGATCTTCTGGCTGATGAGCTCATGAAAAAAGAAACTATCGATTCCGAGGACTTCATCAATTTAGTGGGCCCAAAAGCAAAGCTAGCAAAGGCTGAGGTAAAAGCCTGAGTTAATTTGTTTTATTTTCGGTCTTCTTTCTCCTCGGCTTCATCTTGTTTGACTACTGCTTCGAGGACTCCAATGATATCTCGCTCGCTATAGTTCATCCCTTCTAATGCTGCAATCAACTTTGCTCTTTCTCTTGCTTTTATGAAATTGGCAATATTGGTCTGCAATAAGTCTATGTCGCTGTCTTTTGCGCCCGTAGCTTTCAAAATATTTTTTGCGTCTACGGAGGCCCCGGCAAAGAGAGAGCTAGCTCCATCCATATAACTTCTTATGCCTCTGAGGGTAGTCTCTTCAGGAGAGAACGCTTCTTCTATAGTTGCGGCAAAGTCTGCATCAATTCTGCTTTGAGGAGCCTGTCTCAGTGCTCCCATGTGGATATCAATGGCTTTTCTTCGGTTTGGTTCGGGTCTATCATGCTCAGTCATGGTATTGAAAGTGATTATAGTAGTCTGAGGCAAAAAAAGCAATGGCGACTAGGATCCTCTCTTTAATTCACCCCCAACTGACAAATAATTGTTTGTTATAATTGCTTCATGGGAAAACTTCTCCTCATTGACGGTAATGCTATTCTACATAGAGCCTATCATGCACTGCCTCCTTTGACCAATACAAAGGGTGAGGTGGTTAACGCAGTATATGGGTTCTTCTCTATGCTCCTTGGTGTTCTTCAGGATCAGTCTCCGTCTCATCTGGTGGTTT
>JAHFKE010000096.1 GCA_023245515.1 Candidatus Levyibacteriota bacterium | reverse complement strand
GTACCAAAAGAGATGTGCTATGTTGTAAATGTTTTATAATTATGAGTGAAGATTCAAACGAAACAACTGGTCCATCACAAGATTGGAGATTCAAAGAAAAAAGCATAGCTCAACACCCTGACATAAAGGATTTATTAACGGAGCGAGAGGTCCGCCCGTCACCTGTTCATGTAGCTCAGCTCATAAGACAAGGCCTCACTGAAGCAGATATTCTAGCGCAAGGTCAAGAATTAGGATACGAAAGTCCAGAAATGTCACTAACTCTTACAGAGCTTAATAATGCTACTCCTTATATCCGTAAAATAGTAGATAATCTTGCAGAGACATATGGAGATCGACGGATTTTTTTCCTCGCCCGCGATAGTGAATTACTTTACGACGCCTATACAACTCTTCATCCAGATAAAGAAGCGCGATTATTACCAGCAAGTATGTCTCTATTACGTAGTGACGATATGAAGGATGCTAAGAAAGCAAATGATTTTTTTAACGATAATGGGTTAGACGATGAAGTTGTTAATGGGGATACTAAAAAAGCACTATTGATGGATAGCGGCTTTGTGGGCAGGGCAGGACATCAGATATGGTACCTATTAAGCCAATTGCATGGTCGTGATTTTGAAGATGTTCGTGCCCAAATTCCCATAAAGCTTGTTAGTGCCTATAAGAGCGAGGGGCCGCCAGAGTATAAGGTGGGAGATTTTCCTCCCATAACATTAAGATGGGGAGAGGCATTAATGGACTTTGATAGCGATGAAGAGCTTGCGCAATCAGACTCTTTTCCTAAGGTGACCTCTCTTATCGGTCCATACAAAAATAACGATAGGTTTATGGATGAACGCGATCCCCTAGCTCATAGACTCTCCATAGCTCTTCAGTTGATGCCTCATCACAATGATGCCTTTACTCGATTAATAGAAAAGGATGGACACGAGGTTGCTGTATCAGGATCAGATGCTCCAATACGTCAGGATGTAGATGATGTTATGACAGAAGGTAGAGATACTAGGCAAAATCCATCTTGCGTAAATCCATTAGCTGCATTAATCGTTCAATATAGATTGATAAAAAACTTGCTTGTCTAAGTCAATTAAGAGTTAGCTATCGGAGAAAGGAGATATCAAAAATTTGAAAGAGTGATTCTTTTCGATTTTTGAAGTCAAAATCTTCTCTTAACTCCTTATATTTAGTCTCTCTATTATTAGCTCCTGAGGTACTGCAGTCTCTATCAAATAATATTCAGATACATGAGGTGATTAATCTTTCTCTAGGCAACAGGAGAAGCGGTTTCTGTTATACTACAAAAATGATAAGAAAACCCAAAAGTATTCAGACGATTTATCTCTATCTTGTTCTTGGCAATACGCTTGCCGCCTCTTTTATCTGGGGTATCAATACTATTTTTCTTCTGGATGCGGGACTAAGTAATTTTGAAGCATTTCTTGCGAACTCTTTCTTTACTGCCGGAATGGTACTTTTTGAAATTCCGACTGGCATCATCGCAGATACGATGGGAAGAAGAGTCTCCTATCTTCTCGGAGCTTTCACCCTAGCAGCTTCTACATTCCTCTATCTTCTTATGTGGGAAATGCATGGGCCTTTCTGGGGATGGGCGCTCTCTTCAGTTCTCTTAGGTCTTGGTTTTACGTTCTTCTCAGGAGCACTGGAGGCATGGCTTGTTGATGCGCTACAGGCAACAGGTTTTAAAGGCAATCTGGAGAGCGTGTTCTCTAAGGCACAGATTGTAGGCGGAGGGGCAATGCTTTTCGGGTCTGTCGCAGGGGGCGTGATAGCCCAGTATAGCAATCTGGGAGTTCCCTACATTTTGCGCTCGGTTATTCTTCTGATCAATTTCGCTACAGCCTTTTTCCTGATGAAAGATTTAGGTTTTACTCCGAAAAAGTCAGGGCATCCTCTGAAGCAAATGAAGCAGCTTTTGGTGGATTCGGTTGATAATGGTCTTAAAAAGCCTTCTGTAAGATGGGTCATGCTTGCCGCGCCATTCACAGCAGGGGTGAGTCTTTATACATTTTATGCCCTACAGCCGTTCTTACTAAAGCTCTATGGGGACGAAAAAGCCTACAGTATCGCAGGGCTTGTCGCCGCGATTGCCGCAACGGCTCAAATTGCAGGAGGTATTCTCGCTCCTCATATACGGAAGTTATTTACAAGAAGGACGACAGCTCTTTTCCTGGGCATTTTCCTAACGGCGCTTATCCTGTTCCTGGTGTCGATGACCACTAATTTCGTTGTTGCTGTAGCGCTTATTTTTATCTGGGGATTGGTCTTTGCGGCTATCGGGCCTATTCGTCAGGCCTATCTTAATGGAGAGATTCCTTCGGCGCAGCGAGCAACGGTACTGTCTTTTGACTCATTGATGGGTTCAAGTGGTGGCATCTTTATACAGCCTCTCCTTGGAAAGGTCGCGGATGTCTGGAGTTATCCTGCATCGTACGCTGTCTCTTCAGGGATACAAGCGATTGCTCTTCCGTTCATACTGCTAGCAAGGAAACAAAAAGCAAAGTCAGATACCATAGAAAGTGAAAAGAAAAGTTAGGTTCGATCATCATTGATTAAATTGGCGATTTCGTTATCTGCTCCAAGCGCATAATCTAATGCTTCCAGTGTGCCTCTGAGTGTTTCTGTTTGCCAGAGAGTTCCTACCTCTTGTGGTGCGATGTATGGTTTGCCTTCAAGTTCTTGATCTCTCATGTAGTCTCCGAACCTGATAAAGATATCCCCCTCTACCTTCCTGCCAATAATTTCCGCAGCAAAGCTGATTTCTGAGAGCGGCCTTGTCGTAGCTGACAGATCAACTGCACTTGATAAATCCAGTGCGCCTGACAATATCTGTTCGTCTATCATTTCTGGAAGTTCTCTAAAGTCTTCATTGGGATATTCTCCCATTGCATAGAGAAGTCCGCTCGACATCCTTAAGACTCTTGCTGCGTGAATAGCTGCGCCTATTGGCTCGGGGGTGGCAGCCCACAGGCTGTCATTTAGAGGATCTGCGGGTTCTTTGCCTACCCCCAGAATCTTTCTGGAATTTTCCCAGCGATCGAATTTACTTCTCAGAACAGTCCTTACTGCCGTAAGCTCAAAACTGGTTCTCAGTCGTGGTTCTTGCCCTTCACCAAATGATCGACCTCTTTCACTTGTACTCATAAGTTGGTATTATAGCACTTGACGGTCATTCCAGCCTGGTATAAAATTCGTGGGTGGCTCGCGCTGAAAGATCTGAATCTGAAATGAGTATCCGACCTTCGCCAAGAGAGAACTTTTTCCGGTCTATAAATCATCGGTGGCTTCAGGAAAATTCTATTCCCCCATCAGAATCCAGATGGGGAGCTTATCTCGTTCTTAATGATACGCTTCTTAAAGAATTAAAGAGTATTAGTGAGACTGCGGGAGAAAAGAAGGATGCGAGAAAAGGAACGGATGGGCAACTTGTGGGAGCGTTCTATACTTCGGGAATAGACATGGAAAGTAGGAATCGGGTAGGGCTTGAGCCCATAAAGCCTTATCTCTCGGAAATTGATCAGATTAAAGATCGACAGGATGTAATGAGTGCGGTCGTTACGCTCCACCTCTCTGGTATTCGGCCATTCTTCGCCTCTTATGCGCATACAGACTATAAAAATTCCGATATGAATACCTTTTATGTCGCACAATCCGGCTTAGGCATGCCTGATAAAGACTACTACCTTAAAGAGGAGAAAGCAGAGATCAAGGGAAAATATAAAGGTCATATCGCAAGAATGTTTGAACTCGCAGGATATACAGAAGATCAGGCGAAAGAGGCTTCCGAGTCTGTGCTTACCATAGAGGAGAAGTTGGCAAAAGCTTCTTTTTCTAAAGTGGAACTGCGCGAGAAGGACAAGAACTATAATAAATTTACGCTTGGAAAAGCTCAGGAGTCACTTCCCGATATTGATTGGAGTGCTTATCTAGAAGGACTTGGGCTGGAAAATGTGCCGGAATTCATCATCAAGCAGCCAAGCTTCATGGCTGAGGCGGGAAAACTCATGCAAGAAGCATCGCTTAAGGACATCAAGCACTATTTGGCATTTACAGTTCTGCGGTCAACAGGAAATATCATAGGTGGAGATTTTGCTCAAGAGAAGTTTAATTTTACCGGAAAGGTACTTCAGGGACAAAAAGAGCAAAAGCCGGTATGGAAGCAAGTAATAAGTAACA
>JAHFKE010000095.1 GCA_023245515.1 Candidatus Levyibacteriota bacterium | reverse complement strand
TGACCAGCTAAATGGTAAAGGCATATAATTCCATCAGATGCAAGTGGAGTCTTCAGGCTTTACAGTACCACAAAGGGTTGATCTGCCATCGCCTCATATCTCTGCGCCGCCAAAAACCGGACCTCTAACACCTGATTTTACTGTTATAGTAGACAATCACCTCATTGCAAAAACCCAAACCGGGATCTATGAAGATGGCACAGCTTATTCAACACTCAACTGTGAAGCAAGAATGCCTCTAGCAAGCATAGATAGAACTGTTGAGGATTTGCATAGAATCATCTTCGGCAAGCCTCTTAATCTTGAAGATGAAGCAGCACGTAAAAATGTACATATAGAGCTAAAGATCTTTGAATCGACGACAAATGAAAGTCCTTGTCCATATCCTGACTGCAACATGCCTGGATGCAAGCTAGCAATACATAGCTCAACCAAAACAGTCACGGGAACACTCGATGATAAGAAAATTTATAGCATGTATCAAAAATTCACCAAGGATCCGACCAAGACTTCATCCATACGCTTTGACGTCGTAGATGAATCAGATCCTGAGGGATATTTTGCATTCACTGTAAAGAAAGGCTTTGGCCACAGTCAGATCGCAACAAGCATCGAACTAACCCAGGAAGGTGAGTATCAGACATGGAATGATGAACTTCGAGAATGGGTGATAGATAATGATCTTGCAGCACAATACGCCCCCATTGGCATTGCCCAGAACCACCCATAGCCTACTTTTACTCCTTGCAAAATAACACAAATTACTATAATATTGTATAAATTAAGTAAAAGTTACATTTTTTGGAGCAAACTTTTATTATATTTCAATAAAAATGCAGAAAAAACAAGAATACGTTAAAGTCGCTTCATATGAAGGCAGGAAGGGTGAAGTCAAAAAGGTCGTGCTACTTTACTCTGGAGGGCTCGACACCTCAGTGCTCCTCAAGTGGATTCAGGAAGAATATAAAGCAGAGGTTATCGCACTCACCATCGATATAGGACAAGTCGCTGATGATCTGGAAGCGATTAAACAAAAGGCCATCAAACTTGGGGCAATTAAAACCTTCGTCATCGATGCAAAGGACGAATTCGCACAAGAATATATCGCAAAAGGCATCAAAGCGAATGCTTCTTACCAAGAAGGCTACCACCTTGCTACTCCGATTGGAAGACCACTCCTAGCCAAGTGGGCCGTCAAAATCGCAGCGCTTGAAGGTGCAGACGCGATAGCACATGGATGCACGGGAAGAGGCAATGATCAAGTAAGAATTGAGGGAACAGCCCTTGCTCTCAATCCTGATATTAAGATCATTGCTCCCATCAGAGAGTGGAGCATGGGCAGACTTGAAGAACTGGAATATGCAAAAAAACATAATATTCCCGTTACGCACACCAAAGAAAAACCCTATTCGTACGACG
The DNA here is from genome assembly GCA_023245515.1 of Candidatus Levyibacteriota bacterium. Taxonomy (GTDB): domain Bacteria; phylum Patescibacteriota; class Microgenomatia; order Levybacterales; family UBA12049; genus JAHFKE01. The sequence continues at coordinate 2,837 of JAHFKE010000095.1, read as the reverse complement.
AAAATATGTGGGGAATCTCAGGAGAAGGGGGGGAGATAGAGAATCCCGCTGAAATACCTCCGCTTGAGAAAATTCTTTTGCAAAATTCTCTTATCGAAAAAGCGCCTGACACCGCAGAGATGGTGGAACTAGAATTTGTTAAAGGGCTCCCCGTGACGCTGAATGGCAAGCAACTAAAACTTGCCGATCTTATTCTCAAGCTCAACAAAATAGGTGCGAAGCATGGCATCGGCACCAACATTCACTTAGAAGATAGAATTATCGGTATGAAAATCCGCGACATCTTCGAAGCCCCCGCAGCAGAAATCATCATCTCCGCTCATAAAAAACTAGAACACTACGTCTCTACTCGCCGCGAATATGAATTTAAAGAACTTGTCGACCAAAAATGGGCATATCTTTGCTACGACGGTCTGTGGTATGAACCACTCATGAACGACCTCAATGCCTTCATAAATACTGTCAATCAAAAAGTCACAGGAAAAGTAAAAATAAAACTCTATAAAGGTAATCTTCAGGTACTGGCGCTTGAAACGCCAAATACAATCTTTGAAGAGAAATTAGCTACATTTATGGTATCAGAAGGACTTAATCAAAATGCCTCAGCAGGATTTATCGAACACTTCACGCTACAAATGAAACTGGCACAAAGAGCTGAGAAAACAGCCCTCCTCTCAATAGGGGAGCGCTCAAACAAAGTAAAGCTTTTGTCTGACATAAAGAAGCTGTACCAAATGGGATATAGGCTCTATGCTACCTATAAAACACATAAGTTCCTGAACTCTAATAATATTGAAGCAATTGAAGTAAATAAGATTTCCCAGCCACATCTCAAACCTAACCTCGCAGACCTCCTCAATGCCAACAGATTTGATCTCATTATCAATATTCCAACCGGAAAAAAGGTCGCTGAGACAGATGGCCAACTGATCCGCAAGAAAGCAGTCGAACACAATGTTCCTCTGATCACAAGCGTGCCCGTTGCCCACGAATTTGTAGCAAAATTGGTGGATGCAAAAATATAATGCTAAGAGAAAGAGAACAGCAAGCACCTCCCAGTCTGAAAAAAATCTCGTCGCGTGTCGGTGATGAAAGAGTCAAGCAAGATATAATAAGAAACCTCTCTGAAGACTTCATCAGAACCGAAGCAAGACTACTAGTATTCCAAGCTGTTGCAGATGAGAAAGACCTTGGCGAGGCAGAAGACTTCTACGCAAAAAATGAAGCAGTTATCGTCCCATCAAGTGTCAATCGATGGGCAGATCAGAACGGCCTAGATGTACAAGAGGCAAGACAGAGTGATTTGAAGCGTATTCTCAAACAAGAAGAGAGAGTAGCCAAAAAGCACAAAGACGGAGGCGTAGAAATAAGAGGCACAATTTTTTCTCTCGCAGATTTAATAAAAGCAGAATCAGAAAAAGCAGATGCCATAAAAGCTGAACGCTCTTCGTTCCTTGAGGTGAATAGGTGAATTTTATTCTCCAATATCACTAGACTAACTATTCCCCTTACTGTTCAGGTTATTTGACGTATGTTACACTTAATTCATGCTCGACTGGAAAGTATTGGCGATCTCTGTCCCACTATTCTTTGTAGGCTATCAAACACTTTCCAAACTTCTTCCTAAAACTGTTTCTATTTTCTTAGTGAATGCATATGCTTCACTCATTGGATTGCTCATAATGCTTACGCTTCACTTTTTGCTTTCGCCAAATAAATCATTAGCACTTAACGCAAAATCACTCCCTATTGTTATAGGCATCGGCATACTCATATCCCTTGGTAACTTCGGCATTATTAAGGCATACAGCCTCGGTGCTCCTCAATCGCTTTTTACTCCAATTTTCTACATAGCTCTCATTACCTATGGAATACTGTTTGGTTTATTAATCTGGCACGAACAAGTAAATATTCCTCAAATTCTTGGGGTGATGCTTTCTGTCGTGGGGATCTTGATGATCGTATTTTTCAAGAAATAGTTATTGTTCGAGCCCTTCGACTTTGCTCAAGGTAAACTTTGCCGAGAACAAACGCTTCTCGACTCTCCCGATTAAATCAGGATCGCTCGAAGAATAAAATTATATCCCCAACACCTTTAGGCCATTTTTTGTTGCTATCTCAACTAGAGAATCTATTTCATAATAACGACAACCCTCAAGCATCAGATGTAAGTCTTCCCAGAGATCGCCATTTGCAAATGGCTTGTAAATATCGACAATATTATCAGTACCGATTGCCACAGTTATTCCTGCTGGCGCTAATTCATCAACAGGTGTTAGGGAACTGTGAATAGGGGAGAGAACTTCACTTCTTGAACTATCAATCCACGCAATTGGACAAGCGACCATCATAAGATCAGCCTCTCTCATTAAAGAATAAACTTTTTGCCGATACTCCTTGGGATGCGCTGCGAGAGAAAGAGAATGAATGGCAGCCACCATACCTTTCATATCGTGCTCCAAAACCTTTCTTACTAACAACTCAGTGCCTTTCTGCTGAGGACTATTGTACTGATCGATATGGACATGGGCCATTTTTTTCATACGCTTTGCTGTCGAAAGAAGAATATCCAAATGCTCATCTTCACGCCCTTTGTCTTTCTCAGGAAGACCGCCGATAATATCGACAAACTCCGCGCCCAGGTCAAACCACTTACGAGCCTTGGGATCCAGCACGCCCTTATGAGATTGATTAATGAACTTAATGAGAATTTCACTTTTATATCGATCACGAAGCTTGTCGGCAGCACGTATAGCTTTGTCCTCAATAACCTCGTCCACGTCAATGAAGGTACCCACAGCCTGCACACCCTGCTCAAGCATCCTCTCAAGCCCCAT
>JAHFKE010000028.1:2424-15182 GCA_023245515.1 Candidatus Levyibacteriota bacterium | reverse complement strand
GAGTTTTTTGTATCTAGGGGATGGGATGAGAAGTTTATGGTGAGCTTGTCGAACTATTTCCCTTCGCCCGCTCACCGAACCCTCTGCTACCTTAAGTAGAGGGTCCTCCACCCCTGTCCGCTTCGCCAAATACTATTCAGAATCTGGCTTCGCTTGCAGGCGAACTCAGTCTTCAGCTTCCGTTCCTTCGCCCGCTCCAACCGCCTTTGGCGAAAGGAGCGAGGTTTGCCCTTGGGCGACCCGCTAAGCTAAACTGAGCAATCCGTACAATAGCTTTTTCTTGAATTCATAGTTTGATATACTTGACCCATGCTCTATAGTAATCCTTTTAAGAACGGTAAAGTCTTATTCGAGTCAGAACCAACTGGAGAAGGGTTTGCTCGGAAAGATACTCTTGGTAAAGGAGGATTTTCTCCCCGTACCAAAGAGGCGCCCAAGACGGACGAAAATATTGACACCAGAGTTGGTAATCTTACAGGAATCATCAGGCAAAAAGGAGTAGAAGTGAACCCATTTGTGGCAAAATACTTTTCTAATCCTGAACTATATAATGCCTTACCTTCACAGATAAAAGACAGTGATCAGTCATTGATGGATTATATCGAGAATACTAGTAAATTTTCAGACTTGATAGGTTCTGAGAGAGATAAGCGAGCTACAGGTGACACTTCAGGACTTCTGGGTGAAACTGTGCAGGCAGCCGATTCAACACATGCCAATGGCGAAGGGCGAAGAGATGAAAAAGGTGAAAAAATTAATGTTGACTATCTCAGGACAGTGGGAGTCGATCCATCACGAGTCCTTTTTTTTAGAGCAACACAGCCAATGGATCAAGGACCCAAGCCGGAATATTATTGGACATCTGACCTTGTAGAAGCAACAAAAGGGCTAGCTGTAGAGGTAACGGCTTCCCAGCGTGAAACTGCAGTTGTATTAGTATCGGATTTGCAAAGCATTGACCAGAATGGAGGACTCATCCAAGATGTGAATGATGACAGTGGCATCTCGGTTAGGCAAATTAATGAAGGTCCCTTTGATCAAAATAAGGCAATTGCAAAAGTTCCCGCAAAACCCTAAATCGCTGAATCTTCGTTCCCCTTACTATTAGGAGGCTACGTATGCTTGACTGTTTTATATCATTTTATATAAACTCACTATATGGTTGAGGTGGAAAGGTAGATTCAGCCAGAAGAAGGGCAGAAAAAGGTCCCAAGAGATGGTTCTCAAGAAATCAGAAAGATGAAGAAAAAGTCTCTCCGCTCAGAAAAGCTTTTAGGAAGGTAAAGAAATAAACTCTTATCTGTTATATTATCTTGATAAATCCTCTGAGGGTGTTTGATTTCTTATCCGGATCTTTAAACTTAAAAGCCTCTTTTCCGACGCCATCATCGTATCGAATAGGAATTGTTACGAGTTGGTCAAAATCATATATCACGAGCAGATCTATTTTTAATGAGTACCCCCTATCCCCTAGCGCTCCTTCATAAAAATCTTTTAACACCTCATTCATGAGTCTCAAATCATCCGTAACTTTGACAGGTGTGGCGAAGATTTCGACTCCTTTGTCAGTATAAAAATCATGAGCGACTGACATTTTTCTGGCGGGATCGTATTTGTCGGTTCCCGTCTCGCTAATGATGGTAATCAAATCATCAGTCGACTTGTCAGGGTGGTCTTGGAGACTAAGGGCGCGTATCGCGATATGTTGGCTCATGAAGTGGGCCTTGATAGTATCGTCGAGCAATTTCCCAATATATTCGCAATCAGGCTTGCTGCCTTTATGATATCCGGGGAGAGAAATAGCATAGACGTGCTTCATTATCGTAGTATAGCATTCCCCCATTCACAGGATTTGAGGTTTATAGTATTGATATTTGATCTGGCTTGATATACAATCCTCCTATGACTATTTACCAGCAAACATCAGTGTGGGGTAGGCCTATTAGCCGTAAAGAGCTGGAACCTGGAACTCAAGTTGAGCTCTATAGAATGTCCGGGGCTCAGGCATACGCTTTAGCACCTGTGATCAGCGAGGAGGTTTTTGTAACTTCTAAAACAGGCGTAAGATATATGTTCAATGATAAGACAGATGGAAAGATGAAGGGGGATGCTCTGGAGGGTCAGGAAGTAAATGACGCTAAGCTAACCATGAAAAGTTTTGGCATGTTATTTGGAATAAAAACGCAAATTATTTATGAGGCAGACGGGAACTAGAAATGACTGAAGGAAAAAAGCTAACATACGCCGCAGCAGGCGTCGATTATACTCCGCTAGATGCTCTGAAAAGAGTAGCTCAATTACGTGCTAGAGAAACCTCAGTCGCTTCGGTATGAAAGAAATAGGAGCGAGTCGTGGTGAATCCGCATATGTTTGGGAAGAACAGGATGGTTATAGAGCATTCGTTGTTGAGGGATTAGGGACGAAGAATCTGATTGCCGATGAGACAAGAAGATTTACAGGGAGAACTCATTACGATACGATTGCTCAGGATACTGTCGCGATGATCGTGAATGATCTCATTGTCGTTGGGGCTGATCCTCAGGTCGTTAATGCTTATTTTGCAGTGGGTAACTCAAGCTGGTTCGCTGACGAGGAGAGGGCGGAAGACTTGGTCAGAGGTTGGAGTAAAGCAGTGAATATGTCAGGTGCAGTCTGGGGAGGAGGAGAAACGCCGACCCTAAAAGGCATTATCGAGTCCGATACAATCGACTTATCAGGTTCTGCGATTGGTATCATAAAACCGAAAGAAAGACTGACTTTAGGTGAAAAGCTAATTCTGGGAGATGCCATCTTTACAGTGGAAAGCAACGGGATTCACTCAAATGGACTGACTATGGCCAGGGCAGTAGCTGACCGCCTTCCTGAAGGTTATGCGACTCCCCTTTCCGATGGGAAAAGCTATGGAGAGTCTTTACTCGCTCCGACTCATATTTATGCGGGACTGACAAGAGATTTATTTGAAGCAGGAGTCGATATTCACTATATGGTCAATGTCACGGGACATGGGTGGCGAAAGCTGATGAGAGCAGATCGTGACCTATCCTATGTTATTGACCGACTCCCTACCCCGCATCCTGTTTTTGGATTTATTCAGCAACAGTCCGGCAATGATGATAGGGAGATGTATGGAAATTTTAACATGGGTGCCGGATTTGTAATCTTCATGCCGGATGAAGATGTAGCATTGGCACAATCCATCGCTAGGGAAAAATATGGATGGCAGGCAGGAAAGATAGGGAATGTTGAAGAAGGTCCGAAGCAAGTAGTCATCAAGCCAAAGGATTTAGTCTATCAAGGTAAGACCCTCGAAGTACGCTAAGTCCTCCCATTGTCTCCTCCGGAGCAACGTGGTAGTCTTTATTTATGAAGCTCCTATCTCTCTTCAAGTTGTACCTGACCACTCTTGCTATTTGCCTTACTATGGATATGCTGTGGCTTAGAACTATTGCTCATAGTTTCTACACTGACCAAATAGGATTCCTCATCGCTAAATCACCCAATCTTTTTGCGGCAGGACTATTCTATCTTCTTTTTGCTGTAGGCATTCTCGTCTTTGCGGTTTTTCCGGCTCTGAAAGAAAAGAAGCCAAAAGTACAAAAGGCACTTTTACTAGGAGGACTTTTTGGTTTCTTCACATACTGCACCTATGATCTGACCAATATGGCAACGATTGAGAATTGGCCGCTTGTTCTGACTGTTGTTGACGTAGTGTGGGGCGTCTTTCTCTCAGCAACTGTTGCGGCATTAAGCTTTCTCATTGGTAAGAAAATATTTGTATGATGGAACTTTTTTACTCTTCATTTTTCGATGCAGCAATTTCCATCCTAGTCTTTATGACTCTCGGATTTATCATCTCAATTATACGCAAGAGAAATGATGTCGCAGATATTTTGTGGGGGTGGGGGTTTATCCTCGTAGCCCTTGTAACACTTTTGGTAGACAGTCACTTATATGAGCGCAATGTGTTGGTAGTATCACTGGTCTTATTGTGGGGACTACGGCTTTCTATCCATATCTATCTTCGCAATAGACATAAAGCGGAAGATCATAGATATGAGCAGATGAAAGCAAAATGGAAAGGTAATTTTTATCTTAAATCTTATCTGAATGTTTTTCTTCTTCAAGGATTTTTATTGTTATTGATAAGCATCCCTGTAATCTTTGTTAACACATTTTCAGGTTCCGGTCTTACGGTACTTGATGTGATTGGTGTAGCGGTGTGGCTCTTCGGATTTTATTTTGAGACGACCGGAGATTATCAGCTTTCTAAGTTTATGAAAAATCCCCACAATAAAGGACATGTGATGCAGTCAGGTCTTTGGAAATATACAAGGCATCCAAATTATTTTGGCGAGGTAACACAGTGGTGGGGCGTTTTCCTTCTGACTCTCAGTCTGCCCTACGGATTTCTGACCATCATAGGACCTCTTATTATCACGACACTTATTCTAAAGGTCTCGGGCGTTCCTTTGCTTGAGAAAAAGTATGCGGGTAATCCTGAATTTGAAGAATATAAGAAGAGAACAAGTGTCTTTATCCCCTTCCCTGTCAGAAAGTAGATCTACTAAGAGTATTTGATTTCAGCGTCGTTAAGAGCATGGGGCCAGAGGTGGGGGTCTCCATGTTGTTCACCATTCGTGCTGACAAATATTCCCTTCTGAGTGGGTGCTCCGCCAGATTTGCGGAGTTGTTCATCATAGACATGTCTGGCAAATTTTTGTACCCGATAGGCTTCGGGCATACCTGTCATTCCCATATCTTCGAAGTGTTTCTGCACTGCTTCATGAGTTGTCCAGACTTCATATTTATGAGCTTGGCCATCTTCCCCGGTGTGATGTATTTGAACTTTATATAAATTGCCTTTGTCTGAGACTTTAAGAGGACGACGGATTTGTAAAGAGTTGGAGCGTGGTTGGTAGAAATTACTATCCATAAGGTATAATGACATTCTATATTTAAAGAAAGTTTAAAGCAAGGGATTTCTTTCGTTAATGGTTCATGGATAATGTTAATAGTTATTCGTGCGTAGTTCATAGTAGAGCGACGGGCAAATAGCTAGTAGGGTTTATGAAAAGGATTTTAAATGTTTATAAGCCATTGATGGAGACACCTCTTCAGGTGATCAAAAAGTTAAGGAAAATATTTCCTGAGTATGAGGCCGTGAAGATAGGCTATGCGGGGAGGCTTGATCCCCTGGCTCATGGCGTCTTGCTTCTTATGATTGGTGAGGCGACAAAGGAGAGAGGTCAGTATCTAAATCTTTCAAAAGAATATGAATTTGAAGCGGTCTTCGGAATGAGTACGGATACGTATGATGTGTTGGGGATTATACGGGGGGCGAATTACGAATTACGAACTACGAATTGTTTGTCATCTGGTGAGTTTGAGAATTCGATTCAGAAGTTTATCAAAAACAAGATCGGGAAGCATGCGCAGCCCTATCCCCCATTCTCTTCAAAAGCAGTTAGTGGCAAACCTCTCTATATGTGGGCAAAAGAGAATAAGCTTTCGGATATAGAAATTCCTACAAAAGAAATTGAGATTTATAGTTTTGACCTACTTTCGATGGGAGAAGTGTTTGTTGAGGATTTGCAGGACAAAATTTTAAAATCAGTCAAGGGTGTAGATGGGGACTTCCGCCAAAAGGAGATCTTAGAAAAGTGGGAAGTTTTTCTCAATTCGCATAAGGGGGATAGTTTTAAAACGGCGAAATTTAAAATTGCCTGTTCGAGTGGTACCTATGTGAGAAACTTGGTGAATGAGTTGGGTAGAGTGATTGGTGGTGGAGCTGTGACTTTGGAGATTCTCCGCACAAGAGTTGGAGGCTTTTCTCTGGAAGATTCATTGAGAATCTGAGGTTTAGAATCAGGAAGCAGGACTTAAGAATTAAGGAAGCTAAATCTCTTCTCCCTTTCCCCTAACCAATGTAAGTTTGCTATAATAACAAAATGAGCGCAAAGGATACTCCGATTTTGATAACAAAAAATCTCCAGAAAACATTCTTTATGAAAAAAGGTAAAGACGATGTGCGAGCTGTCAAAGGAGTGAGCCTGGAAGTTCAAAAGGGACAAATCTTCGGATTCCTCGGACCGAACGGAGCCGGAAAAACAACCACTCTCCAAATGCTTACAACCGTTCTCGCCCCCACCAGCGGACAAGCGACAGTAGTCGGCTTTGACTTATTAAAAGATCCCAAAAAAATACGACAACACATAGGCTATGTTTCTCAAGCCGGAGGAGCAGATGGTATGACGGATGCATTGCAAAATCTTATTCTACAAGCAAGACTGTATGGAGCGAGCAAATCAGAAGCAGAAAAACGAGCTAAAGAGCTAATTGAACAGTTCGAGATTTCAGAATTTGCTACACGTAAAGTCATCTCGTATTCAGGCGGGCAGCGCCGTCGTCTCGATCTGGCACTCGGTGTAGCACATAAGCCTCAGCTTATTTTTCTTGACGAGCCGACCACAGGACTTGACCCTCAAAGTAGAGCCCATTTCTGGGACGAGATACGTAAGATTCGGGATGATGGTGTCACGATATTCCTCACGACTCATTATCTTGATGAAGCCGACAATCTCTGTGATTACCTGGCCATCATTGATAATGGCACTGTCGTTGCAGAAGGAACACCAAAGCATCTTAAGGATCAAATCGGCGGAGAAAGTATCGTCATAGGGATAGAAAACAGCAAGGATCTTGAAAAGGGTAAAGAGCTTCTTGTAAAAGAAAAATTCGTTAACAAAATATATACCAATGAAAACAAGTTATATGTATACGTTAAAGAGGGTGAGAAGCTTTTGGCTGATGTCCTCAGACTCATGGACAATAAGAAGGTATCTTTCCAGACAATTGGACTTTCCAAGCCATCGCTGGATGATGTTTTTCTGCAAAAAACAGGAAGGTCTCTGAGAGAGGGAGGAGAGTCTTAGCTATGAAATTTATTCAGGATACGCAGTTAATTTTCGTAAGAAATTTTAAAAAAAGATACAGTATGCCTTTGTGGATTATCTTGGGAATGATGCAGCCAATCCTCTATCTCCTTCTCTATATGCCCCTTTTGAAGAATATCGGCGGAACGTCGGTCCTACCTGTCGGACAAATAGTACAGATTTTCGTACCCGGAATGCTTGTTATCATGGGTGTTAGCTGCTTGTTTGCGGGCTTCTCCTTTATCCCTGAAATAAGAACAGGCTTTATCACAAGACTCCTTGTTGCTCCTATCAGTAGGTATTCTCTCTTGCTGGGTTATATTCTTGAACAATGCTGCTCGTTGCTTCTCCAAGCAATTGTCCTCCTTGTCATCTCACTGCTCTTAGGACTAAAAGCGGGGGTGTTGGGAGTGGCCCTGTCTCTTATCCTCATTATTCTGATTGGCACAACGATGACGGCTCTCTCCTACGTTATATCAATTACGACCAGAAATGAAGACGGACTTGCCTCTATGGTCAACACACTTTATCTTCCTATCATGCTCTTGTCAGGAATCATGCTACCTATCTCACTTGCTCCCGACTGGCTCAAAACAGCAGCTCACTTTAATCCGTTCTACTATGCAGTAGAGGCTGCTCGTGCATTGTTTGCAGGTAACTTCAGCGAAGCAATAGTGTGGCAAGGCTTTTTAGTTATGATAGCCGCCGCAGCTTTTGCAGTTTACCTGGCAGCAAAATCCCTCAGAAAAATGTCTGCCTGACCGGAATTAAGAATTAAGGAAGTGCTATAATTTGGTACCTCATATGAAAGATGTTACGATCACCCGTTCTTTTGGAAGGAGTAGTGTCACGATACGGATTATGCCGGATGGATCTGTTAGGGTGGCAGCACCTTCTCTCTATCCCCGCTTTTTCATTGACAGGCTTTTGAAAGAAAAGGCAGACTGGATAAGAGAAAAGCAGCAGGGTGTCCGGTTACGAATGCAAAAAACAAAATCTTTGCATGAAGATGGGTATTTATATTTGGGGAAGACATATCCGCTGGAATTGGGTAAGAATCAGAAGGAGCTTATTGAGTTGCGCGATAAACTATATCTGGGCAGTTCGAGTAAGCGGTATGTCAAAACATATTTGACAAGCTGGTATAAACAGCAGGCCCGCAAAGTAATTGTCGAGCGGGTCCATCATTACGCCCGGATTTCCGGATCAAGGTTTAATGCTATTAAGCTGACTAGTGCTGAGACGAGATGGGGTTCTTGTAGTAGTCAGAGGAATCTAAATTTTAACTGGAAATTGATTATGGCTCCGATTGAAGTAATTGATTACGTCGTGGCCCATGAGCTGGCGCATCTTAAGGAAATGAATCATTCGAGAGATTTCTGGGAGGCTGTCAGAAAAATGTTCCCGCTGTATCGAGAATACAGGACGTGGCTGAAAAGGCATGGAGATACGTTGCGAGTTTGATACAATATATTTATGAGTGAACATAGAGATGAACAGTCTCATTATGAGGCTATTAAGCAAACAATTAACTATGACGACGACCGGCGGTTGGTGACAATTGGCGAGAGAGTTTTTCCTGTGGTTGATACGAGAGATCCTGCTCTTGGCTCTAAAAAAGCTACGTATTGGTTGGCCGGTGAGCCTAGGCGCGTTCTTAAAACGGCGAGAACTGATACTCAAAATGACCGCGCGATATTTAAGGCAATGGATCAGTCGATTGCGGGGGAAGCTATTCTTAGGGAGCTTGCTATTCCCCATCCTCAAATTCTTGATAAAGATTCCGAGGGTCCTCCCTATCGATATTACATTCAGGAGGCGGTTCATGAAGGCTCTCGGTCTGCGGCAGATTTGATCAAAGAAAATGCATTGACTGAAACTGATATTGCTCAATTGGCATCATATATTAATCGATCTGAGCTGGAGAAGGAATGGCAAATTGATACAAATCCGTTTAATTGGTATAGAGTGCCTAAGGAGGATGGGACAACGGAGATGACCTATGTCGACGGAAAGGCGTACCCATACGAAAAAGCATGGAAATTCCGGCGTGTAGGGCTTTTGCAGTGGACTACCCCTGACTATGTATTAAGCGCTTCGAACCGGTCAGCCGCTATTCCACGAGAAAGACAGTACGAGGAATTACGAGATAGATGGGAAGCGGACACAAGTGAGCTTTCTAGCTGGTGGAAAAAATATCTCGATCCCTCTCTTCAGCCCGGGAAATAATTTAGCTTTTTATAGAGAGCTCCTCGATAGGTGCTTGTAATCTGAAATTCCAATTTGGGTCGTTGACTGGGAGTTCGGTGCCGGGGATGTTGATTCGGTCTGTTATCAAGAGCCAATCCTGAATTGGGATAATCACCATGTGGGCTGGAGATGCGAGCACAGCGTTTCGCAGATTTATGGCAAGGACTTTCTCACCCGCGTCGTAAGTGACGCCTGCGGCTGTTGCAAGTTTTTGTTTTTGTTCCGATGTAAGCTCGTGTAAATATCCAAGCAAAGTTTCCGTATCGTGAGTGGTTGTGTACGCAACGCAGTTTTCAGGATAGTTGGCAATGTTAGCATATTTTTCGTTGATGGTATCGTCATCTTTCTTCAAAGCGAACCGCAAGATTTTAATACCGGGAACTTTAATAATTTTCAAAAATCTTCTAAGTTCTTCTATTTTGTTACCACTATCTTCTGCAAAGACCAAAAGACCAATCCGCTTACAGAAAGATATTAATTCTTTAAAAGCTTCAGGTCCTGGACCTTTCTTATAACTATCATATTTATCATTTCTGATATCCATTGCACCATATTCAAAAAATGCCTTTGCATGATCAAAACGTACTGTATCAAATAGAGTTGCTAAATATTGTAAACGTATCTTCCAAAAGGCAAGAACTTCTCCTCGGTGGAGATCCCAATTGTAAAGTGGGTGCCCCCAAAGTTGTCTACCAAACGATGCTGTGCTGCTGTTTAATACTCCAGAAACATACTGCATATGTCCATCTTTGTCTAGCTGAAATACTTCTTGATGTGCCCAAACAAGAGGACTAAAGAGAGTAATAAAGAAAGGCAAGTCTCCGATAAGGGCGATTCCAAGTTTTTTTGCTTTAGCCCGCAAACGATTATACGATTTATGCAGTCTCCATTGCATGAGTATGTGGTCATTCAGTTCTTCTTTAAGTTGGTCTGTCCATTTCCTAAGCGCTTTCGCATCGCGATTCATAAGATCTTTTCCCCACTCTCTCCAGTCATCAGTGCCAAAATGATCTCTGAGTGCGCAGAATAATGCATAGTCCCCGATCCATTCGCTGTGGGTTTTGGTAAATTTATCCATCTCGTCTTTTGTGGGATGGTCATTCATAAAGGCACTCGGCAAATACTTGGGGTCAAGGCCGATGCCATAGCCTTTATAAGGAGAAGGAATATGTTTGGTAGCTGAACCAGGTTCAAGTTGTGTTTGGTAAAGAGGTAAAATTTGCCAAGCTGATTGATGATTTTTCTTTAACCAGTCCAGAAAAATGAGGCCGGAAGCAAAAGTGCCTCTATCTCCTTTTTGATCTTCTGAGCTAAAAATTGCGGATACCGGGACAAGTGTCCCTATTGTTTTTTGCAGGTCTTTCATGATATGTTTCTTTATCGTCAATATACTATAACATCTCTTCTTTGCAAATGCGAGCATTAGCTTAAAGCCTATGGGTTTCTAAAGTGACCAAAAGTGTCTCAATTATGATACAATAAAGGCATATGACCCCACTTCGTCAAGACTACGAGGGGTTCATGCCTTTAAAGTATATGAAGGAAAAATTATTATTTAAACAACAATTGGAGATCGAATGTTGCTCTCATTTAGAGAAGGAGGGCGAAGGGGCATGAAGATTTTATTTTTATCAGCTGAAGTCGCACCGTTCGTTACTGTGGGGGGGTTATCGCAGGTTATGTACTTTCTTCCCCGTGCTCTCACTAACAAAGGTCATGACGTGCGCATCTTTATGCCCAAATATGCTTCTATCGAAGATCCTCTCAGTAAAAAGAGATGGAAATTAAAAAAAGAAATAGATAAGCTGTCGGTTCCGATAGAAAATCTTCAGACAAGAGCAAAGGTATCAGCGCAAGACTCAATTCTCTGCAATATAAAATCGTATCCAAAAACCCGTACAACGCTAAAGACGTACTTTCTTGAGAACAGGGAGTATTATGAACTCCGTGCAAATATGTATGGATATAAGGATGATCATATTCGTTTCGCTCTACTTTCAAAGGGATGTCTTGAATTTCTTCTGCTTATGGAAGACTTACTTAAAAAGAAAGATAAGCAGGGATGGTTGCCTGATGTTATTCATTGCAACGACTGGCACACGGGATATTTTATCGACTTAGCAAGACAGTCAAAAAGATACAGCAGTATTCTTTCTAAAATACCGATTGTCTTTACTGTTCATAATTTTGTTTATCAGGGGAACTATGATTTTCGTTATGGGAATCATGAAGATCCTGATATGGGCGTAGCTCCTCTTGCTTCTTTGCTCTCGCCTAAGCTACAAATGCAAAACGCTCTTCTGAGAGGCGTTTTGTATTCGGATGCTGTTAATACCGTTAGTTCTACCCATGCGCTTGAAGTCTTGACATCAGAGTATGGGGCAGGACTTGAGACAGTTCTCAAAGCTGTCCGTGGTAAGTTAGCCGGCATTCTCAACGGTCTTGACACGAAAGAGTTTAATCCCGAAACGGATCCTATTATTCAGCAAAAATATTCTATATCGACATTCCCGGCAGCGCGTCGTGAGAATAAGCTTGATCTCCAGCGCTTGTTTGAGCTGGAAGAAAATTCTAGTAATCCCCTGATGGCTATTTCAGGAAGACTATCTCAGCAAAAAGGTTGGGATCTATTGCTAAAGGTACTGCCCCACTTGCTTGCTACGAGAAAAGATTTACAGCTTATCGTTTTGGGTAGCGGAGACGATCGCTATCGTGATCAGGTATTAAAACTGCAAAAACTTTACCCCAAGCAAATTGGTTTGCATCTGCGGTCTGATTTCCGCCTGCCGAGAAAGCTCTTTTCAGGGGTCGACATCATGCTTATGCCCAGTATGTTTGAGCCCGGGGGCATCGTTGCTTTGGAAGCACTTCGGTATGGAGCAGTGCCGCTCGTGCGAAGAACTGGAGGACTCAATGATATCGTCACTGATTTCAATGCTGTGACTAAAGCAGGAAACGGATTTTCATTTAGAGATAATAATCCATGGGAGCTATTCGCAGCTATAGTCGAAGCTCTTACTGTCTATAAACAACAGAATCTATGGAAGAAACTTATTCATAATTGCATGTCATATGATTTCTCATGGAAGTATTCAGCAACGCTATATGAAGATCTTTATAGAAACGTTATCGAAGGAAGAAGGCGTGCTGTCAGTTCCACACCTCATCCCGCATATAATCCACAAGTTTGATATACTGACTGTATGGATGACCAAGCTTGGTTCAAGCAATTTACAACTTCAGAAGATTATGGTGTCATGCGTGATCGTCCAGTCGTTTATTTTTGCGCAGAATATGCGCTCAATGATGACATCCATACTTATGCAGGAGGTTTGGGAATTCTGGCCGGAGACATCATCCGTGAGGCAGCTGAAAAGGAAATTCCATTTGTTGCAGTGGGCTTGTATTACCACGAGGGGTATCTCCATAATGATCTTTATCAGGGTGGTATTATGATGAAGAGTGCGCCCCGTATAAGTCCTGCAGGAGTTAATCTGGTGCCTGTTGTCGATCAGGATGGTAAGCGGATCATCGTGGAGTTGCCTATTCAGGAGGAAGTGGTATATGCTCAGGCAT
>JAHFKE010000028.1:0-2414 GCA_023245515.1 Candidatus Levyibacteriota bacterium | reverse complement strand
CCACGTCTATTTACTCGATACATATCTACCCCAAAATAGTGAAGAGAATAAGCAGATTACTGATTGTCTCTACGTATCCAGCAAGGAGTTACGTTTTAAGCAGGAGTTAGTGCTGGGACTTGGCGGACTACGTCTTCTGGAAGCATTGAAGATAGAGCCTTCGGGTTATCATCTTAATGAGGGACATTCTGCGCTTCTTGCTCTGGAAATTGCACGATGGGAAATGAGAAAGAATAATCGTACGTTTGAGCAGGAAATTGAAAATGCGAAGAAACATATTTTTTTCAGTAATCATACGTTGGTTCCCGCAGGTAACGATATTTTCCATGCTGATCTGGCATCCCGCCTTTTGTCAGGATTTGCTAAAGAATTAAACGTTCCTGTGGATGAGGTTATGAAATTAGGGCTTTTCGGAGAGTCAGGCTTCTTCTCAATGACACTTCTGGCTCTTCGTATGGCAAGTAAGGCAAATGCTGTCAGCCGTCTTCATGCCACAAAAGCAGCTGAAATTTGGAAAGACTATCCTATGTCCCCGATCACCAATGGAATTCATATAAAGACATGGGATTCTCTTGCGAATACACATAGTCCAAAAGAAATGTGGGAAAAGCATCAACAGAATAAGCGTGTTTTGTTGGATTTTATCCGAACGGAAACAGGGACTTCATGGGATGAGAACACGCTTCTTCTTGGTTGGGCGAGAAGAATCGTCACCTATAAGCGTCCGCTTTCTCTTTTTGAGAATTTAGAATTATTCAAGAGTCTTGCAGAGTCATCCGATCGTCCAATTAGAGTCGTGATTTCCGGACTTTCTCATAAAGATGATTCGGAGGGATTGGCGATGTTCAAGCATATTGAGCAAATTGTTAAGAAAGATTTGAAAGGTCTCGTTGTCTATCTCCCTGATTATCGCATGTCCACTGCTAAGCTTCTTGTGTCGGGATGTGATGTATGGCTTAATACCCCAAGTGTCGGATTTGAAGCATGTGGTACAAGTGGTATGAAGGCAGCTCTTAATGGGGTGCTCCCCTGCTCTACAAATGATGGATGGGTGGCTGAGGCAAATCTTTATGCAGTGGGATGGCTTTTGCAAAATGAAAGTTTATCAAATGATATTTTATCCGTTCTAGGAAAACAGATCGCTCCTTTGTACTATGCGAAAGATAGTGGTGATTTTTCAGAGCATTGGGTGAAGATGATGCAGAATGCCCGCGACATGACGTTAAATCAGTTCAGTGCTACGAAGATGCTCAGGAAATATATTGAAGAGTTTTATCTTATCGCTATACACGCACATCAGTTAGAGAAGTCTGCATGATTCAGCTACAAGTAAAACACCTGAAAGGTTTTGAAGAGCAGTTAGTAGGCCTGATTGGTGCAAAGAGCGCATCTCCTGTTCTGCTCCGAACGCGATTTGGTATTCATACATTTGGTATGTCTTTTCCGATTGATGTGGTAATACTTGATAAGAAAAGAAAAGTAGTTAGGGTCGTAGAAGCCTTAAAACCCAATAGGATTTTTGTTTGGTCTCCCAGATTTGACACAGTATTGGAATTGCCAATCGGGACAGTAAGAAAATATTCTCTGAAAGTAGGAAGTTTAATTCATCTAGAGTTGCTTTGAGGACTACTTCTTTTTCTCAGGTTTTACTTTTTTCTGGAAAAAGAGCAGATAAATCAGAGGTAAGATGCCAAGGGAGTTAATAATCGTCAGAAAGATAAACCAATAACGTTGATTATTTCTTGCTGATTTCCATAGTGAGATTGCTCTTAGTATGATATCAACTATTAGTAGAGGAAGCAGCCAGTGAAGGTTTTGTCCAAATTCTTCCATATCTTTATTATTGCGAAGAATATTCCCTAAGTCAATTAGCTCCCCTGTAATCGTTCAGGAGTTTCCAAAGATATTCTTCGAGTGATCCCGATTTAATCGGGAGAATCGAGAAGTTCTCGACTTCGCTAACGCTACGCTCGAACAATAAAACTTTTGTCAAACCCTGAACGATTACGCACTCTTACTTATTCAGATTGGCATTTTAAGCGCAATTTTAGTAAAATTGAACAATAATACTCTTTCCTAGATCGCAGAATTAAGGTTTATGAAATATGCTTTGATGGAAAAAGCTATCTCGTTAAGAAAGCTTGGCTTATCTTATTCGGAAATATTGCAAAAGATTCCGGTCTCTAAATCAACTCTCTCGCTTTGGTTAAGGTCAGTTGCTCTGGCAAAAAAACAAAAGCAGCGTTTAACAGAAAAGAAATTATCTGCTATGCAGAGAGGATGGGAAAAGCGAAGAAAGCAAAGGCTGGAAACCGTGCTTGCAATAAGACAACAAGCAGATAGGGAGATAGAAAATATCTCCACGAAAGAATTATTGCTAATGGGAACAATGCTCTATTGGGCAGAAGGATCAA
>JAHFKE010000027.1 GCA_023245515.1 Candidatus Levyibacteriota bacterium | reverse complement strand
TCCTGTTCTAGGTATAAGTACCCATTGATTCTTAAATATCTCACTAACCTCAGGATGCATGAGAAGCCCGAGACGATCCTGCGACTCGTCCCCCGTATCAACAATTGCACTAACCAACTTGGCACCCTTCATTTTTTGCGCAAGACGTACAAAATCATCAAGTTCATTATCCTTAAGATCCATATCAATACTATCCTTAAGAACATTAACTAGACCAACCACTTTTACCGGATTGAGAAATGTATCTGCAGAGAAAATTTTATCCTTAAAGGCTGATATTATCTTTTCCTGTCTTTTTGATCGAGAAAAATCACTACCTTCTATTCCTAGAGAATGGCGTGACCTGACATACTTAAGAGCTGTTTGCCCGTCCATATGCCTTAAGCCCTTATCAAAATGTAAGTGCTCATACCTACAGGGGAAAGACTCAGCTTCAGTGGCACTCCCCGTTGCAATCTCAGCTGAGAGAGAAGTAATCTCATCATCCGTCAGACCACACGATTCATCCTCTTTACCTGATAAAGGATATTGATAATCGTCAAAAGTGTTATCGATATCTATATCAAGACCTCCCATCATATCAACTGCCTTCTCAAATCCACTGAAGTCGATCTTGACAGCATAATCAACTTGCCGACTCAGCATGTCGCTTACAACTTTCTTGGACAACATAAGACCCCCACCCTGCTTCTTCTCTTCTCCAAAAGTATAGGCTGTATTTATCTTCGCTTTAAGCTCAGGTATCCAAAGATCGCGAGGAATCGAGACAAGCGTAACTTTTTTTGTGGAAGGATCAAGACTGGCAAAGATAATTGTGTCTGTGAGATTTGGGCCCTCATGACTTCCGCCACCAACACCCAAGAGGAGAAGATTTATCTTATTATCTTTCGTTTGCTTTAGCTCTATTCCTTTATGAAAGAAGAGTTGTAAAACAACAGGTATATATTTCGCTCCTTTTATAAATCCTAGACCAACAAGGATCAAGAGGAAAATAAAAAAAGCTGTGAGGGCGCGTTTTCTAATGCGTTTTTGTTGTCTGTTAAGCATTTTGTATTATTTGCGTAAATTTATGAGGATCCAAACTCGCTCCCCCTACAAGAACCCCATCAACAGATGGCATTTGTGTAAAACCATGAACATCATCCGCAGTAACACTTCCACCATATAAGACATACTTTACCTCGTGATTTGCCTTAATGTATTTAGCTACATCTTCTGCATCATCAGGCGTATCAGGATGACCCGTACCTATGGCAAAAACAGGCTCATAGGCAACTATCTCAATACCCTTTGGAATTGGGGTATCTTTGCCTTGCACGCAAAAAATCGGCGTAATATTGAATTTGAATGCCATCTCTACTTTCTCGGCAACCACCTGATCTGTCTCTGCAAAATTATTTCTCCTTTCGGAATGACCTACAATAGCATGGGTTACAAATTCTGCTGCCTGCTCTGCTGAGATCTCGCCGGTATATGCTCCTTCACCAAATGGTGATACGTCTTCTGTACCGAGCTTTATTGATACATTATTAGTATCTATAAAGGTTTTCATAGCCGGAAGGGAGGTGAAGGAAGCGCAGACAATAACTTCTTTATCCTCAGGGAAAGAAAGTTTTTTCATTTCTGAAAGCCAATCAGTCGCCTCCTGAGCTGTTTTGTATGATTTCCAGTTAGCAACAATAAAAAGCTTTTTCATAGTTCGACAAGCTCACTATGATCTCTTCGAGCCTGAGCCAATAACCTCAGAGTCGATGGCCTGAGCAAAGTCCAAGGATCATATGCTACAATTTAAATCATTATACCCTATGAAAGACACACTACTCAAGGATTTAAATCCTGAACAGCAGAAGGCGGTGCTTACGACAGAGGGACCCGTCGTCATTCTGGCGGGGGCAGGGTCAGGGAAAACAAGAGTGCTCACGTATCGAGTGCTCTACCTGCTTATGGAGAAACATGTAGCTCCTGAAGAAATCCTCATGGTCACCTTCACCAATAAGGCCGCCCAGGAGATGAAAGACAGAATCCTCAAGCAGCTCTCGATCCTCAATTCAGAACTCCCCCCTCCGTGGGTCGCGACTTTCCACTCTATGTGTGCCAAAATCCTGAGAATTGACGGGAAATATCTCGGCTTTTCAGAAAAGTTTGTCATCTATGACTCGCAGGATCAGATCGAGGCAATCAAAGAAGCTATGAAGCGACTTGATCTTTCGGTGAAAGATTTTAAGCCTTATTCTGTTCACGCTACTATTTCTCAAGCCAAAAATGAACTAATTACTCCTCTTGAATATCTTTCAATAGCACGGGGTCATTTTCAAGAAACAGTTGCGAAGATCTACCCTATGTATCAAAAAATTCTAAAAGAAAACGACGCACTCGATTTTGACGACCTTATCTCACTCACTATCAAACTTTTTCAGGAGAATGAACCAATCCTCCGCAAATACCAAAACCGCCTACACTATATATTAATTGACGAATATCAGGATACAAATAAAGCTCAGTACCTTCTTACCAAACTCCTGTCAAAAACATATAATAACATTTGCGTCGTTGGAGACTTCTCACAAAGCATTTATAGCTGGCGGGGTGCCGACTACAAAAATCTTCTTCGCTTCAAGGACGATTTCCCCAATACCAAAACCTTTGCTCTGTCGCAAAACTACCGCTCGACTCAAAAGATTCTTGATGCGGCAACAGCTGTCATTTCCAAAAATAAATCGCATCCTATTCTCGAACTCTGGACGGAAAACTCGTCAGGCGAAGACATACAGATTTACGAAACACTGACCGAACAAGATGAGGCAGATCTGATCGTCAGAACAGTCAAAAGACTGAGCCCCCAGGACCGCAGCAAAGTTGCTGTTCTCTACCGCACCAACGCACAGTCCCGCGTTATCGAAGAATCTCTCTTGCACTATGCAATTCCATATATTCTTATAGGGGGAGTGCGATTTTATGACAGAAAAGAAGTCAAAGATGTCCTCTCTTATATCCGCCTTATCAATAATCCCAAAGACATGGTCTCATACAAACGCGCAGAAAAATTGGGCAAGGGACGGTTCCAACGATTTCTTGAATACCAGAACACCATTGAAGGAAAGGAAGGCCTTGAAACGATTGACTATCTCGAAGGAGTTTTAGGTGCGACAAAATACCTGGAACTCTACGATGAGAACATTGAGGAAGAGAAACAGCGACTGGAAAACATTAAAGAACTGAGCTCTGTTGCAGTGAAATTTCCAAATCTGACAGAGTTCCTTGAAAATATCGCGCTCGTTGAACAGGAGTACGCTTCCGAAAAAGAAACCAAAGATGCAATCACCCTGATGACTCTGCACGCTGCCAAGGGACTGGAGTTCTCAATCGTCTTTATGATAGGAATGGAGGAAGGTATCTTTCCTCATAGCAGAAGCCTTATGGATAGGGAGGAACTGGAAGAAGAGCGAAGACTCTGCTACGTCGGTATAACTCGCGCCAAAGAACATCTCTTCATGACCTACGCCAAACGCCGCCTCTTTTTCGGACAAAGAACGATGAACACTGTCTCAAGGTTCGTCCTTGAACTCCCCGAACACGTGATTTCTCAAAACTTGAACTCTCTGAAGATGAAGATGGAAGAAGAAAAAGACCCTGCAGATTTTTTCTAGTAAGTGAACTTTAATTTCTTGCCGAGTCTGAACTTGATAAGTACAAAAAAGAGTAGGCAAATAACTAAGATGTATACTGGAAAAGCATAGTGCGCGAAACTCCACTCTTTAATTGCCAGAAGCGTTATGAAGGCACTTATGCTCCCAAAGAGAAAAACCATATAGTTCTCTGTTTCAGGCTCTTTATAAGATTTAACAAGCGTTGGAATAGCCGCAAGCAAATCGGCAACAATACTAAATACGATTGCTAAATTTCCTTCTCTGGTAACTCCCCAGAGAACTAAACCACCAAGAGATAAGAGACCACAGATGATATCTAACCTTCCTATCTTCCAAACAGATTTTTTATTAATGAAAGAGGCAACAAATACCATGAGTGGACCAAATCCAACCATAAACGTCAAAAGAGACGGCAATCCAACTCCTTTTTGAATTTCTGCATAAAAAGCAATGAGAGGCGCCAACGCCCAAAGAAACCACGTAACCCGATTTGGCTTCGTCTTACCTTTAAGCGTACTGATAACATAACTGGAGCTTCCAAACAGATTCAACAAAGCACCCACAATAACAAAATTTTCGTTTATCATCTTCCTCAGTATATCAAGACACTATTGCTTAATCTATCTGCTAAAATATACTTATGACTATTCGTGCAATAAAACCTGAGGAGAGAAAAGAGTTTGACGCTGTTGCTGAACATCCCCTACAATCCTATGAGTGGGGAGAGTTCCGTGAGAAAACAGGCGTCAAGGTTATCAGGCGCGGCTTTTTTAACGGTGAGAAACTCATCTCCGGCTTTCAATTAACAATCCATAAAATCCCCCGCATGCCTTGGACAATCGGTTATTTACCCAAGGGAGAAATGCCTACAAAAGAGGTGCTTGAAGAGCTTAAGAAGATTGGCAGAGAAGAAAGGTGTCTCTTCATCCAGCTAGAACCAAATGTAACAACATCGCAAATGGCAAATGGCAAATGGCAAATGGCAAATTTACGCCCCGCTGCTCATCCTTTATTTACAAAATACACGTTTGTTTTGGACTTAGCTAAATCTGAAAATGAGCTACTTGCCGAGATGCATCCAAAGGCAAGATACAATATTAAAGTAGCACAGAAGCATGAGGTCAAAGTTGCTGAAGATAATTCCGACAATGCATTTGCAGAATACTTGCGACTAACTGAAGAGACAACTAGACGACAACGTTTTTACGCACACACCAGAAGCTATCACAAAGCACAATGGCAAACATTTGCTCATGATACCAATACAGAACATCTCACCTCCCATCTTTTTACTGCAACATATGATGGAAAAGTCTTGACGACGCTTTTATTTTTTGTCTTCAAAGATACCTTGTACTATCCTTACGGCGCATCAAGCAACGAGGCTCGGAATGTTATGCACTCAAATCTCGCTATGTGGGAAGGGATAAAATTTGGGAAGAAATTGGGACTGAAGAAATTTGATATGTGGGGAGCGATGGGACCAAGTCCTGACACAAAAGATCCTTGGTATGGCTTCCACAGTTTTAAAGAAAAATATGGACCAGAACATGTCGAATTTATTGGAGGTTATGACTTAGTAATAAATCCAATTTTGTACCAAGCATACAAAATAGCTGACAAACTGAGATGGCTCATATTGAAGTTCTCAAAATAATTGTCTGCACGTTTATTTGTGCTTAACATCAAAATAAATTCGTTTTTCTTGAATTGTGGGCCATGTCATTTGTAACCAATCCATCAACGAATACATAGCAGGAAGCAAACCTCTCCCTAATTCAGTTAATTCATACTCTACTCTCGGTGGAACTTCTGGAAAAACATGACGATCTACCAATCCATCTCGTTCTAAAGCACGAAGCGTGACTGTGAGCATTTTTTGTGATACTCCCTCAATACCATTTTTTAATTCTGAGAATCTTAATCGTTTATGCTCATGTAGCATAGCAACAACATGAATTGTCCATTTGTCACCAAGTCGTGGCATCAAGCCATTGACAGGGCATATTTTTCGTTTGGTATTTTCGGGTTGAATTAAACAAGGATGCATAGTTACTTTTGCGTAAGTAGAGCACTTTACAATGCCTACTTGGATTCGCAGTATATTAGTATACAATAGTTACTATAGAAAAGCGAGGCATGAAATGAAAATTGGCATATTAGGATCAGGTGCGGTTGCACAAACATTAGGTGCTGCTTGGGCTAAAAAGCACGACATATTTATCGGTGCACGTAATCCATATAAACCAACTCTTGTCGATTGGCAAAAAACCATAGGTTCAAACGTACAAGTTGGTTCTTTACAGGAAGCGGCGGCCTTT
Organism: Candidatus Levyibacteriota bacterium; assembly: GCA_023245515.1. GTDB lineage: Bacteria > Patescibacteriota > Microgenomatia > Levybacterales > UBA12049 > JAHFKE01. The sequence continues at coordinate 9,240 of JAHFKE010000027.1, read as the reverse complement.
GGTGAAGTAATACTTCTCGCTATTAGACCTTGGGAAGAAATTCAAGGTGTGATAAAACCATTGACTCATGAGTTAAACAATAAAACAATTATTGATGTTAACAACAATATCGAGTTTGAAAAACTTCCTAAACTTGCTTTTACACAAAAATCTATGGGAGAAAGCATACAATCATGGTTGCAAGAATCACATATTGTAAAAACCCTTAATATCGTTCCTGCACCTATGATGGTAAATCCTATCCAGAGCGGAATAGTTCCTGCCATCGGATGGGTCTCAGGCAATAGTGCAGATGCAAAACAACAAGTAACAGGATTGCTTCAAGATCTTGGTTGGGAGTCAGTTGTTGACTTAGGAGACATACATAAATCTCTACTTCAAGAAAACATTGGCCTTACGCTTTCAATCATTGTGTCAGGGATTATGGCACAAAAGGCTGATGCTCTTATTAAGGGTTAAAATAAATATAACTTATTTCTTTGGAATTTCGTAAACGTAGACTTCATTCTTCTCATCCTGAGCAATCATCGGTAAATCAATTTTGTAAACAAAAGTAACGATGCGAGTCCCTGGTTTCAATTCTTTCAAAAATTTTGGCTTGAGTCTCGCCAATGTTTTGGGAATAAGATACGCAATAATGACTGTCGCCTCCGAAAGATTAACATCAAAAAAATTCTTCCGTACTATTTTTAGACTAGCTGACTTTTTATTGAACAAGAAGCGAATTTTCGCGACCCAATACCTGAGAGGATCAATCTCAATCCCTACGCCTTTCGCCCCTAATTTTGCAGCGGTAAGAAGAGCTGTACCATCTCCACATCCCATGTCATAAACAATATCGTCCTTTCCCACCTTCGCAAGCTTACACTGAATGCGTGCAATTCTACCTGATGTTCTCCACCAGGGAGACCAGGGACTATCAGGCGGCCAGATCATAGAGAGGAGAAAGAGTAGCAGGATGATTGTGAAGATAAGCAAAAGATAAGCGAGCATGTTGATATTATATATTAGAGAGTAGAGATAACTTTCCCTATAACCCGATCTTTGCCTATCATACCAAATTTTCTACTATCAAAGCTATCGTTGGGATTGTCTCCAGCAATGAAGTATCTCTCCTGCTTTACAGAAGTAATTCTTTTTATAAAAATCTTCTTATCCATTTTTGTGGCAACAATATCTTCTATCTTTGGACTATCAAGTAAGTAGGCAAGTCGATTGACCAAAACCCTATCACCGTTTTTAATAGTCGGCTCCATGCTATGACCAGAGATTTTGAGAACTAAAAGGGGAGAAAAAAACATTTATTAGTGAGGAGCTTGCCCTGAGCCCCCTGCCGGGGATGTGCCACTTGCCGAAGGGGCTTTTGTTTGATTGAAAACATCAGTAATTTCAGCTATCAAATCAAGCAGTTTCTGCCCGTCAGCAGGATCTACAGATTTTTTCGTCTGCCCCGCCGCTTTCGTAGCTCTCCAGAAAAGATCGTGCAAGTTGGGAAATTTCTCAAGATGCTCAGGCTTGAAATAATCCGTCCAGAGAACCCACAAATGATGCTTTACGAGTTCTGCTCTCTGCTCTTTAATAAGGATCGCCCGTATCTTTGTCGCTTCATCATGCACCTCAGAATATTTATTTAGAATATTCATCACGCTCTGTGCTTCAATCCTCGCCTGAGCGGGATCATAGACCCCACACGGCAAATCACAATGAGCATAGGCTATTTGTGTAGGTAAGAACTTCAGAAAGGTTTTTATCATAGCAAAATCATAAACGTTTGTGGGAAAGAAATCAAGCGAGAATATCGTAAGAGTATTACTTTCCCACTGCCATTCCGTTAGCAGCTCTATCAGCTCTTTCGTTATTGATATCTCCTGAGTGCCCAAGGACCTTTATATATGTAACTTCTAATTTGTTTTTTGCTATTACCCTCTCTATATCTTCAAAGATTTCCCTATTCGCTTTCACTAAATATGAAGGCTTGGCTAAATTAAAAAGTGAAATTTGGCTGTCCGTATGGAGTTTAACTTTTTTATAGCCTTTTTCGGCTGCCCATTTCAGTCCGTGGTAGATCGCAAGACCTTCAGCAACATTATTGGTCTGCTTTCCCTCGACTAATCCTGCCTTCTCCGTTGTGCCGGAAACAAAACCCCAAGCAGCACGCGCTCTGGGCGTGCCATTATGAATACACGCACCGTCAGTCCAGATTTCTGTATCGAATTTCGAATTGCGAATTTCAAATTGCGAATTCTCTTTTTTTTCTTCCAGCTTTTGCTCACCAAGCTCTAATTGCCCATTAGTCACTTTAAATTTCTCGTCATGATATAACTTCTTACAGTGCGGGCAAAAATAGTACGCGCTGTAATAATACGGCTTTTTTAACTGCGCAGCACTTTGCTTCGTTTTTTTGGTAAGTAATTTAGCGCCGCAATTTTTACAGACTTGATCTTCCATTTGCTTATTATACCAAGTTCTTGTAATATACGCTTATGACAACTGAACAAAGAGGAGGAGCGCCGCAAAAAAGAGACCTGACCATAAACCCACGTCTAAAAGAACTCTTGGATCAGACTCCCCTCAATGGATATGTGGATGTGGCAATCAAATTAGCAGAGACTCATAAGCCTGATCTAGAAAAATTATCTACCAAACAGGAACGAATTGATGCACTATACAACGCTGCTGCAAGCAATCTTGCTGGAGTAGAAAACGTTTTGGAACAAGTTGCCACAGTAGACGAGCAAGTTCTTTATGAGTCAGCATGGGCAGCTAGAATCATCATGGTAGCTGCACCGAAAGGACTTATTAACGTTCTTGCGGATCGAGAAGATGTTATATCCATACGCCTCCCAAGACGAATAAGCCCCCGTGAAAAAAATTAAATCACTATCTTCTCCCCCTCAACCTTCGGCTCGATGACATCTCCCGGTTTTATATTTCCCTCAATAATTCTCATTGCGATCTCGTCGACTAGCTTTTCTTCGATTGCACGACGTCATAGAAGATCGCAGAATAAAGGATAATAAAACAATCCTGCTAATGCTTTATTTATGTGTAGCTTTCACCCAAGACTTCTTGTATCTTTTACATTTGTTATTTCAGTAGAATAAAATGACCTTAAAGCAGCTGCTCCTGCACTGTCTGATTTGTCTGGCTTAATGTTCTTAAGATTATATAATTTGCCAGTCTCAGCATCCAACGCAACCTGATAAGACACTCCTGAACTTCGTGCATTGTTTCTTATTTTATTGACTCCTAATAGACTTAAAGTATCCAATATAACATCTGGAAGCTTATCACCGTCATCTCCACCAACGATATCAACAACAAGCTGATTCACCTCTTGCTCTGAGAGACCATTCCGCTTCATGGTAGCGATAAGTGTTTGTAATCCTGTTTCGCGAAATTGTTGTAATTCCTCAGAGGTCTCCCACGCAGGAACATGCATTAATCCCGCCACCTTACTATCAGGAGCCGATAATGCTACAGCGACACAGGGTCCTACACCTACTGTTTTAAGAGTTGGGTTAGAATTTTCAGCAGATGTAACAGCATATTCTCCCATGCCAACCCCAATCATTTCTTCAGTATCATCTATAAATTCTATACCTTCAACACCTGGTACAAGCATATGCTTATCTTTGGAAGGTTCTTCCACGTTTAGGTTTAAACTATCCCTACCTAGATCCTCATCTTTAATTGTTTTTATTTCTGCTCTCTCATCCATATTAATATTATAGCACTAATTTCCCATCCTTCACCTTCGGCTCGATGACATCTCCCGACTTAATAGTTCCTTCGATAATCCTCATAGCGATTTCATCAACCAGTTTTTCTTCAATTGCACGACGCAATGGCCTGGCGCCAAAGATAGGGTCATAGCCAATTTCGGCAAAGTGCATGGCGAGGTCATCATCAATCTGAAGATCAATATCATTCTCAAGCATTCTCTTTTTCACATCTTCCAATTGCTGTTCAGCAATCTTGAGGATATCTCTGGCAGAAAGCGTGTTATAGATCACGACGGATTCCAATCTATTAAGAAACTCCGGCTTGAAATGCTTATGAAGTACTTCCCAGATCTCTCTCTTTTTTATCGCCTTTAGTTCAGCCAAGTTTGACTTGGCACCTTTTTCAGTTTCGAGTGAAACCGCGTTTGACGCGGCCAAGTTGCTCGTCATAATAATAATCGTATTGCGAAAATCCACCGTCATGCCTTTGTTATCAGTAAGTCTCCCCTCATCAAAAATTTGGAGGAAGATGTTGAATACCTGCGGATGGGCTTTTTCGATTTCATCAAAAAGCACAATTGAATAAGGCTTCCTTCGGACAGCCTCTGTCAACTGTCCGCCTTCTTCATAACCCACATACCCTGGAGGCGCACCAATAAGTCTGGCGACACTGTGCGACTCCATATATTCACTCATATCAATTCTCGTAATCGCGTGCTCATCGCTAAAGAGAATTCGAGCAAGGGCTTTTGCTGTCTCTGTCTTCCCAACACCCGTAGGCCCTAAGAAAAGGAACGAACCGATTGGTCTGTTCTCACCACTCAGACCCGAACGGGATCTCCTGATGGCGCGGCTTATTACTTCAATAGCCTCTTCCTGTCCGATTACCTGACTCTTTAGCTCATCTTCAAGATTAAGGAGACGCTCCGATTCGCTAGCAAGCATGCGTTGTACCGGAATACCTGTCCACCGGGCGACTACCTTGGCGACGTCATCTTCATCGACTTCTTCTCGAAGCACTCGCTCATCAGCTGGAATCTTGTCCCACGCGTCATGTAATTCCTTCAGTTTCTTTTCAAACTCAGGTATCTTGCCATACTTGATCTCCGCAGCTTTCTGCAAGTCTACATCTCGCTCTGCCTGCTCCAGCTCAATGCGATATGCGTCAATCTTGGCTCGTAAATCCTGAATTTTTTGAATCGTCTCCTTCTGCTTCTTCCACCGTTCTTCCAAGGTAGTAGCTTCTTTTTGTAATGACTCCAACTCTTTCTCCTGATGCGCCTTTCGCCCCTTGCCCATCTCGCTCTTCTCCTTCCTGAGTGCTGCAAGTTCGATCTCAATCTGGGTAATCTTACGCTTCAGTGCGTCCAGTTCGGCCGGCATACTCTCAGTTTCAATTTTGATAGCAGCTGCTGCCTCATCAATCAGGTCAATCGCCTTGTCAGGTAAAAAACGTTGTGGAATATACTGCGCGGAAAGTCTGGCTGCCGCGATGATCGCGTTGTCGGTGATGCGGATTCCATGATGAATCTCGTACTTTTGCTTAATGCCCCGGAGAATTGAGATCGTATCTTCAATGGTCGGCTCGTCAATCATGACAGGCTGAAAACGCCTTGCCAGCGCCGGATCTTTTTCTATGTATTTTCTATACTCACTAACAGTCGTCGCACCAATCATGCGAAGCGAGCCTCGAGCCAAGGCAGGCTTGAGCATATTGGCCGCATCAGTCGAACCTTCCGCTGCACCGCCCCCGACTAAGGTATGGAGTTCGTCAATAAACATGACATATTTGCCGTTTGAATCTTCAACTGCCTTAATAACAGCTTTAAGTCTTTCTTCAAATTCTCCCCGAAACTTCGCACCAGCCAAAAGTTGTGCAAAATCAAGCACAAGCACTTCCTTGTCCTTAAGCGAGCTTGGGACTAATCCTTCTATGATCTTCTGAGCAAGCCCCTCAACAATTGCGGTCTTCCCGACACCCGGATCTCCAATCAGAATTGGATTATTTTTGGTGCGACGCGACAAAATCTCCATGACGCGACGGATTTCAACCTCGCGCCCGATTACAGGATCAATCTTGCTTTGTTTTGCAGACTCTGTGAGGTTAATCGTAAATTTTTTCAACGCCTCCTCGGGTGAAACCGGCTTCAGCATATCCTGAATATTGTCCATAGAGATATTCTATAATTGGCAGTCAAATATGTCAAGTGCTAGAAGTGCACTCATGAACTTCCTTGACTTTGTTCCGTCATCATTTTATGCTTAAAGAGATGAACCTTAACCTTCCTTTTAACCTTAGTTATACTGTGAGTCATGGAGCAGCACAAGCCGCTCTTCTTATCGCAATCACCCTCTTAGCAGCAATGATTGCAGACCTTCTACTCAAGTCCTTTATTAAGGTTCCAAAGCATTTTGACAACAGAAGAACTCGCTCTTATGTGGCCTTCTTTAGAAATACTATCACCATCGTTGTCTACGCCATTGCCATATATACGATTTTCACTCTTCTCAAAATAGATCTGACCCCTCTTCTGGCTTCGGCCGCTGTCATCGGCGTGGTCATTAGTATCAGTTCCCGCTCTATTATTGAGGACGTTTTGAGTGGACTTTTCCTCCTTGGTCTTGATTCAATCGCCATAGGCGACTACGTAAAAATCGATGATGACCCCAAAGACATGTTCATTGTGGAGGGTGTCGTTGAAAAAATTGGCATCCGCACAACTTCTGTACGCTCTTATCTTGACGGGGCTTTATATGTCATTCCTAATGGTAAGATTAAAAAGTTCGTCAATCTCTCCCGCCCCAAGTCAAGTATCCAAATAGACCTTGTCGTGAAAGCAGACCAGAAAATTGATGATGTTCTAAAAATTGCGAATGACTCACTGAGATTACTTGAGGAGGATGAAGAACTAGGGAGATATCTCTTGCCAGATTCAAAAATAAATGGCATCGAAAGCTTTCAGACATTCGGACATATCGGAATACGTGTCAGCATATTTACCTACCCTTCTCGCAGACTCGAAATAGCCAGAAAGTACAGATATATTGTGAAAAAGGGATTTGAGAAACATAAGATAAAAATCGGATAAAGGACTATTGACAAAAGAGGCAATATATTGTGTACTGTTAATGTATGAAAAAGGGAATGAAGAAAACAATGCCAAGAACTAAGACTGCATGGCGAAAAAGACCATCCAGCGGTGGACATGTCATGCTTTTTCGCAGAGTCCTCCTGATCACCACTTGCATGACACTGTTTCTTTTTTTGACAGCTGATGTCAGCAAGAAAGGCTTGACACAATCCGTTGCTGGAGTAAGCGTAGCAAGAGGCCTTTTCGCCCAAGCGACCATAAGCATCCCTCAAATTAACGGTGCCGTATCATACAACCTCTACTATAAAGAGGTTACAGAAGGTCATTACATCCATGCCGTTCGGAGTATACCCGCAGGCACCACTACATATCTGGTTTCCTATCTAAAGAAGAACAAGAAGTACCATTACAAAATCTCAGCACTTGATAACAATGGTAAAGAATTCTGGTGGTCTAAAGAAACTCTCCTGACAAAAACTCTGTCGATGTAATCTTCAGTTGTTTAAACTCGAAATCTAAGACCCGTGAAGAATATAGCCTGTGTGCTAGAATTGTATTATGGCTAGCAATCAAAATCTTCGAACTGCAACCTTGGCCGGTGGATGCTTCTGGTGCACTGAGGCAATCTTTCAAAGACTCAAGGGTGTTGAGAGCGTAATACCCGGATACACGGGAGGAGATAAAGACGCACCCTCATACGAGGAAGTCTCAGGCGGAGGAACGGGGCATGCTGAGGCAATTCAAGTTACTTTTGATCCTAATATTATTCCTTATACAACTTTAGTCGATATCTTTTTCGCGACACACGACCCAACCACTCTTAACAAGCAAGGCAATGATAGTGGAACACAGTACAGGTCAGCCATTTTCTATCACGATGACGAGCAAAAAAGAATCGCGACGGAAAAGAAAGAGGAGCTAGAAAAAAGCGGGAAATACGACGAGATCGTAACGCAAATTGTCCCTTATGTAAAATTCTACTCTGCTGAAGAATATCATGAGAACTACTACGAAACCCATCGATCAGCCCCTTACTGCATGTTCGTGATTGATCCGAAGGTCAGAAAACTCATGGAGCATTTTAAGAAAGAAGTTAAGGACGAATATAAATAGAGATACGAAGCAAGACCTACACTATCTCGTTGTTGGTTGATTAATCTCCTTCTTGAATCCACTCCCTGTAATTAATTCTCTATCGCTAAACTCGGAACTATAACGTTCTCCTAGCTCACGGGGAATAATAGGGACAGTAATTCCATGCCTATCAAAAACTTCTTGCGTTTCTGGGATATGTGCAAAAGGAACCTCAACATGAGTAACCGAATTCAATGCAATTGGAGTGTCTGCTCGTTTTTCAGTTTTCTCAACAAATTTGGCTGTTTTGACAGGATCGAAAGCGTCTGGTTTTATACCCCAAAGAATTGGGTAGTTACCAGGTATTGATGAACGACGATGCAAAAATGCGCTAGCCTTTTGATCTCCAGCTGCTTGGCTATCCCCGGTTTTCCTTGCTATCCAATCATGGGCATCCCCTCCACTTATTTTACTTTTTAATCTCCCAATATTCTTTACAAAACTTAGCGCTGCTGCTGGACTTTGTAGCGTTCTTCTCCTAACTGCTTTCATTATCCATGCTGGATTTGATCGGAAATCTTGATACTCTAGCTGCTCACCTTCTTGTTGGTGCATGTCGGCATACCCAGCAGCATACGGTCGCATACTCGTTGTGGATATTGTTTCTGTCTCACCTAAACTCGTGTCCCACCCATCCTTGTGAGTGTTAAGCGCTCCTGCTGCTACAACCCCTTCTAAAATATCAGCAATTTCACCTGCTTCATTCAATTCATATCTCCCAGACCCATGCCACACATCGACATCTCCATACAGAGATTTGATTCTTTGCCGTTGCTCGGTATATCTTCCCTCTAATTCTGCAGAATCTTTTGAGGGCTCAGGCGGCACTACGGCTTCCGGTCCTGTAATTCCTCTTTCTGATGCTCCCTCAGACATACGCTAATGATACCATTATTCTGGATTTTTCGTTACTTCCTAATTCTCTACAACAGTTAAGTCTACGACCTACGAGCAAAGCAGGATTAAGAAGCAAGAATGATCCAATTCTGCTTCAAATGAATAAATCCCTCATCTCTTAGTTCTGCAACTAACTGCGCCAACCATTCTTTATCATAATCTTTTTTCAAACTAGCTCCTAACTCTGACAAAGAAATCTTTTTCTTCTCCAGAAGTGTTTTGAGAACTTGTCCGCGATAGTAGCGGTGTGAGCCTGCAAATTTTGACTGTTTGGGAATAGGTATCTTTTCTTTCTTCAGAACATGACTCGCATAATCCATAAGCGCCTGATTCCATTCGTATGCGCGACCAATAGGTAGAAGTTGATCAGCAATTTTTTGAATTTCTTCATT
>JAHFKE010000026.1 GCA_023245515.1 Candidatus Levyibacteriota bacterium | reverse complement strand
ATATATTCATGCTCAGCATCACTTTCTGCTTCAGCAACAAATGATACCATTTCCGTTTTATCAAATTGATGCACACGAAAGATCCCTCGAGTATCTTTGCCATAACTTCCTGCTTCACGACGAAATGCTGTAGAGAAGCCGACATAGCGTTTGGGCAAATCTTCCTTTTTTAAGACGTCATTCATATGATATGGCACAATTGACTGCTCTGCAGTTCCTACTAAATAAAGATCTTCATCTTCTATGCTATAAATCTCTTCTTTATCACCTATCTGCGTGTATCCCAAGCCTTCCATAATATCCTTCTTAATCATTACCGGTGGAACAATTGGGATGAAACCTTGTGCAATAAGAGTATCAAAAGCAAACTGACGCAACGCAAACTCGAGCAATGCGCCATCATTTTTCAGATAGTAGAATCGGGCACCACTTACTTGAGCAGCTTTTTTCACATCAATAATATCCAGCAGCTCTCCCAATTCAAGATGATCTTTAGGGGTAAAGGTGAATTTCGTTGGCTCACCAACAGTCTTCATCACTTCATTCTCAGATTCGTCCTTACCCACCTTAACATCTTCTTTTGCAGGATTAGGAATCTTCAGGAGCCACTGCTCAAGCTCTTCTTTTACTGCATTAAAGGCACTTTCTTCTTTTTCGAGCTTCTCTCGAATTGCTTTCCCTTTGACCATCTGTTCATCTGTCGGCTTTCCGGCAATACTCTTTGTAAAAGCATTTCTTTCTTCCTGAAGGGCTTGCAGTATTTTTTGCAACTCTGTCTTTTTCTTATCTATTTTGAGTATGTGAGCAACATCAATATCGACCTTTTTATTTTTTGCGGATTGCTGGACGAATTCAGGATGCTCGCGGATAAATTTAATATCAAACATATCTTGAGTATAGAGTATAAAAGAAATTTATACTATTTTTTAGAGGTTTTCTTAACAACTGCCTTCTTCTTAACCAGTGCCTTTGCCTTCTTTGCTTTCGCCTTTATAGGAGCTACAACAGCTTTTACAGGTGCGGCAACCGACTTGGCGAGAGACGACTTGATCCTAGCTGCTCTATTCTTAGGAAGCACATTCTTCTTTGCTGCTTTGTCGACACTACTGAAAGCCTCACTGACTGCCTCAGGTGTTCTAACTTCCTTTGCTTTTTTAACAAGCTTCTTGAAGGCTACCTTAAACTTTTTGTTCTCAGCAGTGCGTTTTTTGTCCTGCTTGAGCTTTTTCTTTGCGTGTTTTAATATTGGCATTTGTACATTTTAGCATGATATACTTGAAAATACAATAATCGCTAATTTTTTTATGGCTAAAAATGATTTGTGGAAAAAGAGTCTAGATCTGCTCACTAAACGCCAGACCAATATTCTCTCTGCTGCCTTTATAATAATGGCAACTGTGATAATCTCCCAGATTCTGGGACTTATCAGGCAGAGACTGCTCATCGGTATATTCGGAGCATCTGACACCTTGGGAATATACCTCTATGCCTCCCAGCTCCCCGATGCATTATTTCAACTTACTATAGCCTCAGCATTATCAAGCGCTTTTATACCTGTCTTTTCAGAACTACTCAACAAAGGACATGAAAAAGAAGCACACAAGATGGCCTCAACCCTTCTGGCTTTGGGCTTTTCCATCTTCTTCGTACTCTCTATTTTCCTTGCTATTTTTGCCCCCTTCTTCCTACAAATATTTAATAGCGGGGCACATTTCTCACCAAGCGAAATGATGCTTATGGCTAACCTAATGCGGATCATTATCTTCGGACAGCTCCTTTTTATCGTGGGAACTTTCTTTACTGCACTACTCCAGTCATATAATCACTTCTTTGTTCCCGGCATCGCTGCTGCCTCTTATAATTTGGGGATCATATTGGGAGTTCTAATATTCTCCCAATACTTCGGTATCTATGCAGCAACTATCGGTGTCATATTGGGAGGTCTCATTTTCGTCACCCTCCAGCTTCCCCTTGCCAAACAGCTTGGCTTTTCTTTCAAACCATCTCTAGCATATATAAAATCAGACGGTGTTAAGAAAATTACACAGCTGATGTGGCCTCGTACAATTGCCAATGGGGTATTTCTTTCAGGAACTGTCGCCATAGCCTCATTAATCTCCCTTCTCCAGGATCCTGGCCGCATGAACGTCATCTTCGATCTTGCCAAAACTCTTGCCTTCGCACCGGTGGCTCTTTTCGGTCAGACAATTGCACAAGCTGCTTTTCCCATACTCTCCAGAGAAAAAGATAACCCGAGCGAGTTCCGAACGACATTTATCAATAGCTTCAATCAGATGCTCTATCTCGTACTTCCCGTCTCGGTACTCATCCTGATCCTTCGCATTCCATTTGTCAGACTTGTCTATGGTGCGAGCAGATTTGACTGGCCCGCAACGGTACTGACAGGACAAACCCTAGCATTCTTCAGCATCTCCATCTTTGCCCAAGCTCTCATGACACTCGTACTCAGAGCCTTCTATGCTCTCCACGACACCCGGACACCACTACTCATCGGTGGTATAACAACAGGGCTTCTTTTGATCCTTGCATATATTTTCATCACTTTCTTCCACTGGGGCATCGCAAGCCTAGGTATAGCTTTCACCGTCACGAGTATCACCCAGCTTGTTATATTATTTGTTATTCTGGAAAGAAGAACCGGAGGATTTCAGAAATTTGAACTGTTCATCTCGTGGAGTAAATTATTTATGTCATCTTTCCTCACAGCATTTGCTCTTTACATCCCAATAAAGCTGCTCGATCAGCTTGTTTTCGATACGACGCACACCGTAAACCTCATCATCCTGACAGGTATCTCAAGCTTTTTTGGTCTGACCCTCTACCTCTTCCTAACATGGTTCTTTAACGTGAAGGAGGCCAAGACATACATCCTAGTATTCCGCAAGATCGGAGACTGGAGAACCGTTCTGGGCAAATCGCAAGAAGTCCTCGAGGGTGGTAAAATCAACCCCTAGTCCTTTTAGCATCTCGCCATCCGATATCTTTTCTATAGTGCATATTGTCTCTCTCTATATGTAATCTCTCAATTGCGGCATATGCTTTCTCCCGCGCTTGAAGCACGTCTTTTCCCTCCCCCACAACATAGAACACTCTCCCTCCACTTACCACGTATGTATCGTCAACTTTTTTAATCCCGCCACCATATATTTTAATGTCAGGAAACTTCCCTGCCTCTTCAAGTCTCAGAATCTCTTTACCCTTGACTTGGGAATAATCAAGAGGATACCCTTTGGCCGTCACAGCAACAGTAACACGTGTCTTATTATCTGACTGTAAGAGAAATGTATCGAGCGAACCATTTATTACAGCATTGCTTAACTCGAACAAATCACTTTGTATACCCGGGACCAGGACCTGCGCCTCAGGATCCCCCCATCTTGCATTAAATTCGATTGCATACACTTTTTGCCCTCCCTCTTCAGGAACCAAAATTCCTCCGAAATACAAAATTCCCTTATAAGACCTCCCTTCATCACGAAGTCCTTTTATTGTCTTTGCAAAAATATCTTCTACCTGAGTTGAAATATCCTCATCTATGACCAGAGGATGAGAAACACATCCCATGCCCCCAGTATTCTCGCCCCTATCACCATCAAAGACTCTCTTATGATCCTGTGCGTGTCCGATTATCTTAAAGTGCTCCCCATCACTTACTGCAAAACTGGAAAATTCCTCTGCCTGCTGACCACCTTCTCCCCGCACCCACTCTTCCAACAAATAAGTATGGGAGGCATTCCCAAATTTTTGTAGCTCATGAATACTTTTGATTGCTTCGCTATTATTTTCTGCAGGGAGCGCTCCTTTCCCCTCAGCAAGCCCGGATGCCTTAACGAACCACGGTCGATCTGATTCTCTCTGTAAATATAAAACTCCTTCCTGTATTGAATCAAAAGTGGCAAATTTCGGCTGGGGAATATTGTGCCGACTCATAAACTCTCTTGAGAAAGCCTTATTCCACTCGATTTCTCCCGCGGCTTTTGTGGGTCCCATGACAGGTATTCCCTCATCCAGCAATGCATCAACCAGACCAGCCTGAACGGCATTATCCTGCGCGACATCCACGAGCGAGACGCCTTCTTTCTTACTGATCTCTATGATTTCCTTGAGACTCGTCGTTTTTAGATTGGTATGGGTTTCTACAGGCTTTTTAGATGAAACGTGCATGAAGTCATTACCAGGGATTGCAATAATCCTCCCTACATGAGGACTTTGGGAGTACTTATCAACAAGAGCGGAACCTCTTCCACCTGCGTCTACCACCAGAACTGTATGCTGTTCTTTTCCCATAGCTCCCAGTTTATACTAATTAACTATCATGATCAAACTCAGCCAACCGAAAAACTACGATGCTTATCCCTCCAAAACAAAGTTGACAGGCTCAGCAATAACGCGTAAAATCGGGAGGTGAATTAAATATGATAGAACTTGATAGATCATTTGCAATAGTAACAGTTGATGTCCAGAATGACTTTTGTCCAGGCGGAGCACTAGGAGTTGCCAATGGCAGAAAGATCATTACGAAAATTAACGAAGTAAATGCTCTCGCCGAGGAAAAAGGCGCCCTCAGAGTAGCAACACGGGATTGGCATCCTCAGATTATGGAAGAGCATTTCAAGATATGGCCGGTGCACTGCGTTCAGGGCACTCCAGGAGCAGAATTCCATCCAGAGCTCATGACTGAAGGCTTTGAGATTTTTTCAAAAGGAATGGATCCCAAAGAGCACGGATACTCCCCTTTTGAAGGGAGAAATGAACAGAGACAAATCCTAAACGAATATCTGCAACAACACGGAATCGAAAACATTTTGTTCTTGGGAATTGCTACCGAACATTGCGTGAAAGCTGGCGCTATGGATGCAGTAGCAGAAGGAAGACGGTATCAAACATTCCTCACTACGGATGCAATAGCAGCGGTCAACGCAACCGCAGGGGACGAGAAAAGAGCACTGAAAGACATGCAGGATGCAGGTGTCATCCTGATAGAAACAAGAGAAATACGATAAGTAAGATGACCGGGGCAGGGCCTCGGAGTTGCGATCCGCGAGGACTACGGACTTTGCAGAAACGAATGCAAAGTTTAAGAAGTGCTGTCATTAATTTACAAAATTCTCAGGAAAAATAGCCGCAAAAAACCCGCCTGTCAGCGGGTGACTTTATAACTTTATAACTTTCGACTTTATAACCTTAGTACATCCCCTCCATGCCGCCCATTCCACCTGGCATTCCTCCTGAGCCTGTCGAAGGATTCTTCTCAGGAATATCTGCGACAAGTGCCTCAGTCGTGAGAATCATGACACCGACACTCACAGCATTCTGCACAGCAGAGCGTGTCACTTTGGCAGGATCTACGATGCCTGCATCCAGCATTGACCCAAACCCCATCGTCATGACATTGAATCCATAATCAGCATTGGCTTTCTTACTTGTCGAACCGGTACCCTCTTCTACTTTTCTGACTACCCATCCGTCATCGGCTCCTGCGTTTCTCGCGATCAAGCGTAGCGGTTGCTCCAGTGCATTATAAAGAATATCGACACCAATTCTCTGATCCTCAATTGTGAGTCCTGATTTTACGGCTTCAAGAACCTTTCTCGCCTTAAGAAGCGCTACTCCACCTCCAGGAACGATGCCTTCTTCAAGTGCTGCCTTGGTAGCTGCAACAGCATCATTCACGCGCTCTTTCTTCTCCTTCATCTCAACTTCTGTTGCCGCTCCGACATTGATCACAGCAACTCCGCCTGCCAACTTAGCCAGTCTCTCCTGAAGCTTCTCACGATCAAAGTCTGACTTCGTACTTTCAATCGCTTTTTTGATCTGAGCAACTCGTGCATCAATTTCTTTTTTACTTCCTTTACCCCCAATGATACGTGTATTATCTTTATCCGCCCATATCTTGTCTGCGCGTCCGCAATCCTCAACAGTCACACTCTCAAGAGTTCTTCCTGTTTCTTCCGAGATAACTGTTCCACCTGTCAAAATAGCGATATCTTGAAGCATCTCTTTTCTTCTGTCGCCAAATCCGGGAGCTTTTATAGCAAGAGGATTGAAGGTACCTTTTAATCTATTAACAACAAGTGCTGCCAATGCTTCTCCTTCGATTTCATCAGCGATAATGACCAAGCTCTTAGAGACCTTAACTAATTTCTCGAGGAAAGGAAGGAAATCGGAAAGAGAAGATATCTTCTTATCAGTGATCAAAATGTACGGATCTTCAATCTCTGCATCCATCTTGTCTGAATTCGTTACAAAGTATGCAGAAACATATCCCTTATCAAATTCCATACCCTCTTTATAGACTACTTCAATTTCCATTCCCTGACCGGCTTCAACAGTAACAACGCCATTCTTACCTACCTTCATCAGAGCATCAGCAATCTTCTGGCCGATTTTCTCATCCTGTGCTGAAATCTTTGCAACGCGGACGACGTCCTCATCCTTTACAGGACGCGCCATTTTCTTAATCTCTTCAATAACTGCCGTAGCGCCCTTCTCCATTCCTTCACGAAGAATCATAGGATTAGCACCGGCCGTGACATTCTTCATTCCTTCGTTAACTATTGCCTGAGCCAACACTGTAGCCGTAGTGGTACCATCTCCTGCATTATCATTGGTCTTACTTGCGGCTTCTTTGACCAGCTGTGCTCCCATATTCTCGAATGGGTCTTGGAGTTCTATTTCTTTAGCAACAGTTACACCATCATGAACAACCGTAGGACCACCCCACTTCTTTTCAAGTGCGACATTGCGTCCTTTAGGTCCAAGAGTCGTAATAACGGCCTTCGCCAGAGTATTTACTCCTGCGACCAATGATTTTCTTGCTTCTTCTCCGAATTGTAATTGTTTTGCCATTTCTTTAGTTTTTAGTTTGTAGTTTTTAGTTTGTAGGAATTTCTACTCCCTACGCACTACCCGCTACTCAACAATTGCCAGTATATCTGCCTGCCTTACCAGCTTCCATTCTTCGTTATTAACCTTGACCTCGTCTCCTCCCCATTTTTTGAATAATACTTTCTGACCAACCTTCACAACCATAGGGATGAGTTTGCCGTGTTCGTCATGCATTCCTTGCCCAATTGCCATAACTTCGCCTACTTGAGGTTTTTCCTTCACATTGTCGGGAAGATAAATTCCACCGGCACTTTTTACCTCTGCTTTAACCGGTTTTACAAGAACGTTATCGAATAGTGGTTCAATAGTATTTGTTGCCATATCAATGTTTTCTTCTGATAATTATCAGTCGTCAATTCCGTATGCTAACTTATACAACAAAAGGAAAAGATTGTCAACAGCTTACGCCTTCCCAAGGTATACCAAGATTGCTTCTAAAGCATATATATTATAGTCATGCAGTAACCGTCTCACTGAATATGAAATAATGCAGCTTGACACTTTCATTTTTCTTATATACGATAAAATCAACGATCTTTATTGCATACTTTTTCTAACATGAACTTAAGTGGAAAAAAACTATTTTTATTCGGATTTATAGCTGTTCTCCTGGTAGGTATTCCCCTTACAGTCTATCTTCTTCAGCAACAACAAGAGACCAGAAGTCGCGCTGAAAAATCTACAACTCTTTCATTCACTCCTGAATCTACCGCAACTGCTCCTATAACAAAAAACGTCGGGGATACGTTCACATTGGACGTTGTAGTAGATCCTGGGGTCAATCTTGTTTCCTTTGTGAAGCTTGAAATCCAATATGATCCTGATAAGATTGAGGCTGTATCGGCTACCCCTTTCCAGCCTAATGCTATAGTTTTTCCGTCAACTTTGGAATCAAAGTTCGAGACTGGAAAGATGTCAATAACTCTTGCTGTTGGCCCTGATCCGACCAAGGCAGTTCAGCAAAAAGCAAAAGCTGGAACAATTACGTTCAAGGCCAAAGCGAACACTCCTCCTGGCACTCCAACTTTGGTAACGTATGGGTCAAATACTCAGGCTCTTTCGATAGGACCAAGTGATCAGTCCAGCGAAAATGTGTTATCAAGTGCTATACCTGCCACCATAGTTATAGGCGGCGCAGCGCCCTCAGGGCCTGTCAGTCCTACACTGGCCATTCCGACAGGCTCTCCAACGCCTACGATTGAATTAAGCCCTACTGAAGCGTTAAGTCCCACAGAAAGCCCAACTCCAGGCCCCACAAGTCCAGCCGGAGGCCCAGCAGCTGCTCCAACATGCAGTAGTCTTGTGATTGATCGCGCACCTACAGGCCCATCTCCACTGACTCTGACCTTTACAGCTAACGGTACCGCAACAGCAGGGACGATTAGCAAAGTCACCTTTAACTTTGGTGATGGTGAGGTGAGCGATGTTACCGCAGCAGGAGGTATCGGAACTGCTACCGTGAACGTGCAGCTTTCTCACACATATAATAATGTAGGCACTTACCAAGCATCTGCAGTCCTTACCGACAGCAACAACAATGTCAGTCCTGCAGCAACGAATTGTAAACAGAGCATAGTAGTAGCGGATGCAGCAACTCCAACACCTGGCGCAGGAAGTATCCTTGAACCGGTTGCACCAACCACAGCACCAGTTGAACCGTCAGCAACTCCAACAATGGCTAAGCCCGGTGCTGCCAACGTCGTAGCAGGAATGGGTTTTGTAGCACTCATCATGATGGTCGGTGGAGCCCTCCTCTTCTTCGCCCTATAGACTCTATTCTTACGCTATTGTGAATCAAGCAAAGCAATCTGTGTTGCGGTTTGGTATCGTAATAATTTCGTTCGTTTGTTTGACATTTATAAGACCTTTTGTTAAAATTTTACTATGAACGAACAAGACAGTCCTCCACAAATTGACCTTAGTAAAGCAAGTGTAATAGGATACATACATAAAATTGATGGATGGAAGAAGGATATTCTTTCAGACATGAAAGCTGCAGAAATTCCCTCTAGAGACAGAGACGAGCAACTTCGAACTAGACTATTAATTCTAGCGAAGGAGCAGGATCCAGAGTTGATGCCCCTTGTTAAATCTAAGTTCTCAGCTGAACCAGATCAAATTCCCCAAGGAGTTGAGCCGGAAGTTTTGGGTCAACCACTACAAGGAGAAGGTGTTGAGATTGCTGGACATACAGGATACTTTACAGTATGGCTTGGTGACAAAAATAACTATACTATGCAGTCTGTAAAAAGAATTATCTTAAATCAAAATGGACAACCCAAGATAGTCGATATTTATTCTGATCCTGTTAATACAACTGACCGTTTCGACAAAGAACTTAACAGGAATAATGACGAAAGGGCATTCCCTTCTCAGGCTGTTCACTTATTAGAGTATATAAGAGGAAAAAATATAGATGTGCTAGGTGCAGCACCAATAGTTGGAAAAATTCGATTACAAAAGCCCACTGCTCAATCTGTCTAGAAATAGCATTTTTACTTACCATCCGAGATCATGGAGAACAAAGCGTCCTGAGAGAGCTGAACTTTTCCCGTCTGTACCATTTTCTTTTTCCCTTTTTTCTGTGCTTCAAGAAGCTTATCCTTACGCGTCCTGTCTCCACCGCTCATCTTCGCCAAAACATCTTTTCTGTACGGGGAGATTTCTTCACGGGCAACGATATTACCATTAAGCGTAGCCTGGATAATTTGTCGAAACTGCTGACGATCCAAAGAGTCTTTTAGCTTATTAACCTTATCTCGTGCGACATACACTCCCTCATCTCGATAGACCAATTCCGAAAGAACGTCAATAGCATTCCCGTTGATCAGGATATCTAGCTTTACTAAATCAGCTTTTTTATAATCAGCTAATTCATAATCAACGCTTCCAAATCCCGCCGTAACTGACTTGATCTCACCTACCAAACCACGAATGAACATCGAATAAGGCATTTCATAGGAAAGGACTGCATAAGCTTCGCGGTATTGCATGTCTAGAAGACTGCCTTTCTTCTTCTGACAAGCAGTCATAACACTTCCCACATATTCTGTAGGACAATACACATTAAGAAGCATGTAGGGTTCATAAATATCTTCATTGCCATCTCCCAATTCTTGGCCGGGCCTCCTCTCATAAAGCACTTGCGGCATCGTCAGAAGCAGATCGAGTCCGAATTCCTGTTTCAATCTTTCTTTTACGATATCGGCATGTAAAAGACCCAGGAATCCCACTCTATAACCACTACCCAAATACGCTGAATACTCTTCTGTGTACGTCAACGCCGTGTCGTTAAGTGTGAGCTTGCCCAGTGAGTCACGAAGGCTTACAAAGTCTCCGGAATCTTTTGGATACATACCAAAGAAAACCATCGGCTGTGGCGTTATATAACCGGGGAGTGCATGAACCACAGTACCCTGCTCGATGATAGTATCTCCCACTCTGCATTGTCTGATATCTTTTATGCCGCCGACAATATACCCTATCTCACCTGTCTCCATCCCGTCAGTCTCTTTCAGAAACGGAGTAAACATCCCGACTTCCGTGACTTCAGTCTTGGTCCCACCTTGACTAAACTGAATCTTATCCCCTTTCTTTACTTTCCCATCCACGATACGCACATAGGCAATAACGCCTCTGTACTCGTCATAGACCGCATCGAATATCAAAGCGCGTAGTGGTGCATCTTCTGACCCTTTAGGTGGTGGGATCTTCTCAATGATCCGCTCAAGAAGTACGTCAACGCTCTCGCCTGTCTTGGCAGAAATACAGATAATTTCCTCTCTGGAAAAGCCAAAAGCGATAAGCTCTTTCGTTACGACTTCCGTCTGAGCATTAGGCAAATCAATTTTGTTCAAAACAGGAATCATCACCAAACCCTCTTTTTTCGCCACCTGATAATGAGCAACCGTCTGTGCCTGGATGCCCTGCGTTGCATCGACCAGCAATACCGCTCCTTCACACGCAGCAAGAGTCCGCGAAACCTCATAAGAAAAATCAACATGCCCAGGGGTGTCGATAAGATTCAGCTCGTAAACCTCTCCTCTTTCCTCATATCTCATCCTCACGGGAGCTAACTTTATAGTAATTCCTCTTCTTCTACTAATCACGTTTTGATCTAGAAATTGTTCTTGCAATTTATCTTTTGCAATCGTATGGGTGATCTCAAGCAGCCTATCTGACAAAGTAGATTTGCCATGATCTATATGCGCAATGATTGCAAAGTTTCTGATTAAATTTTGCGCTTTCATGCTTGTTATTGTAACTGATTTAGGCTCACAGTGCAAAAATTTGCAAATTGTAAATCTAAAATTGAATTGTTAGAATAGAGAGCAGTTTCACTATGACCAAATTTTACGTTGCACTTACCGTTATCCTGATTGCTGTCTTTGGAAGCATCTTGTATACAACGCAAGGAGAGTCTATAAAGAAAAGCTTCATGTCCTCAGATGGTGGCATCCC
Organism: Candidatus Levyibacteriota bacterium; assembly: GCA_023245515.1. Taxonomy (GTDB): domain Bacteria; phylum Patescibacteriota; class Microgenomatia; order Levybacterales; family UBA12049; genus JAHFKE01. The sequence goes on along the minus strand of JAHFKE010000026.1, from coordinate 4,032 downwards.
GACCCTTCCCCCTGAAGCAAGTGCCCTTCGCGTTATTCCTACACAAGCACCAGGAGAAGGACAGAGTGCAAATGGACAAGAACAAGCAGCCCAGCAGCAGCAATCAAACGCAACTGCCCCCACCTTCGGAGTTGAAGAGGGAGTGAAGGCGTCATATTCTGCCACAATAAAAACAAGCAAAGGAAGTATTAAGCTCACACTTTTTGGTAAAGACGCACCTAACACAGTAAAGAATTTCCTCAATAAAGCACAAAGCGGTTTCTATAATAATCTCACCTTCCATCGTGTTGAAGATTGGGTAATCCAGGGGGGCGATCCTAAAGGTAATGGCACGGGCGGAGGACTTATGCAGACAGAGATGAATCAGCTACCTTTTGTGGAAGGATCGCTTGGGGTTGCTAGAGGATCTGACATCAGAATTTCCAACGACAGCCAGTTCTTCATTACTAAGAATGAAGCATCTCATCTCAATGGACAATACACCAACTTTGGTCAAGTAACTGAGGGCATGAGCGTTGTAAATAATATTAGAATAGGCGACAAAATCTTCAGCATAACTATAGAGAAGTAGATCACAGACACTGTACTGATGTACTATCAGTCCAACCACCCTTACAAGGATTTCCGCCTCCACCAGGCTTACCACCTCCTGCAGGAGCTTTAGCTGGGGGAGGATTAGCTGGGGCTGCAGGACTATCCGGGAATTTATCTGCAGGATTCTTTGAAGATGCTTTACACTCGGAATTACTAGGATTAGGATCTGCCGCCACATCTATTGTAGGCGTAATGCATTTCCCCTCTTCACTAATACATGTAAACGCAGGGTTTATCTTACCGCTACTCTTACAGTCTGCACCAAGAGCTTTACATGCACTTACCCTGCCTTTCACCCAATATTTTCCGGTTCCGTTAATTTGCTCCGCGGTGTCATATAATTTTTTGATAGCTGCATCCTTATTGGATCCTTCTTTTGCATAAATCAAGCCTAATACTCCGGCAACAACAGGAGAGGCCATTGAGGTACCATCCAGCTTAGCATAATTGTTTTGCGTACCTGGCTTCATTTGCTGAAGATTGAATGGATGCGTAGGAGTAGTGGACATTATTTGAAAACCGGGAGCCGCAACTTTTACCCACGCACCAAAATTCGAAAAACTTGCTTTTTCGTCCTTCTGATCGGTAGCAGCAACTGAGACAACATTGTCATATCCGGCAGGATACGATTTCTGACTGACATTATCATTTCCTGCGGCCGCGACAATGATGACACCCTTGCCTACGGCATAATTTACAGCTTCTTCCACCATGGACTGTGACTGTGGTGCACCCAAGCTCATATTGATTATCTTTGCGCCTTGATCTGCCGACCACTTTATAGCTTTTGTCATCGCCATTGAGTCTCCTTTTCCATCGTCTCCTTGTGATTTGGCTATTATCAACTGACATTTAGGGCAAACCCCGGCGATTCCTTGACCATTATTTGTATTTGCGGCAATTATTCCAGCTACATGGGTTCCATGTCCCATATTGTCCTCTACGGATCCACCCACAAATGACTGCGAAGCAACAACTTTGCCAGCCAGATCAGGATGATGCGTGTCTATACCTGTATCGATCACAGCCACTTTCACTCCGTCTCCTTGACTCTTGTCCCAAGCGTCCTGGGCACATATATCAGCCTTTGATGGATTTTTCAGATACCATTGTTCATTAAACTTCTCATCATTTACGGCCATAAATACTTCTGTGATGATATTGGGCTCAACTCTCTCAACAAATCCATCCTGTTCGACTTGGTGATAAATTTTCTCTTCTTCTCCACGAGGAACTTCTATAGAGTACGAACGAAATTCTTCAATCGAATCGATGATCTTTGCATTATATTTTTTTAGATATTCTGACAATTGCTCTTTTGTCGTGGTAGGCTTTAGCTTCACCACCAATTGACCCGGGACATACTTTGCTTGGATATAATTTTCAGGGGTTACATTTTCATATGGAGATGGAGAGAGTGATATGGCTGGCTTAACAGAAGTAGTCGGCAATTTCTTACTCTTATTATTAGAGAACAAAGCCAGGATTGATAGGAGTAGCGAGATTGCAAAAAATACGCAGAAATAAAAAATCAAACGACGCTTTGGGGAAGAGAAAAATTGTGAAATTTTTTCCTTTACAAGAGCAACCTTATTCTTATCCTCTTCCATACAATTCTCAGCATATAATACATGCCTCTTACCTGTCAACGCTTAGCACTGAATGCTTCCACTCTTGACACTTACTGGCCCTCTATGCAATGATAAATACATGAGTGAATTTAAAGGAGATACACCAAATTTCAACCATATAAAGAATGGCGACGACCCAGCATCTCGTATCCAACTTGGAGGAAAAAATGATGGCGAAGGACTAAGACTAGAAATGCCCCTAGATATGGCTAATAAGTCAGGAGGCGAGAGTTCAGGATTGATGCTAGAATTCCCACTCGAACATCAACTAGACTCAGGCGATGGAGAAGAAAAGCAAGATCCCGATGGAGACCACGCTAGACCCGATACTCACCATGACAATAGAAGAATAAACTTTGGAGAAAAAATAAGAATAGATAGCCCAGAATCTAAACCGGAACGTGACTCCAGAGATAAAATGCTGGGAGAAGCTGGAATATATGCAAAGGGTAAATTAGGAGAAGATCCAAGGTTTGAAAGATTATTTACTCATGGAGATGGCAAGCCGTTCACACCAGATCAACTTAGAGGTGCAGTTGCTCTCCTTGATAACCTACAACAAACTCCTCCCTCGGAAACCCCCGATAAATCAGATAAATAGCCTCGAACTCTACGCTCACGATCCATAGCTTGCGATAAATGAATACTATGTTCAGGATGGCATTAGATTCTGAAACAAGCTCAGTCCCCAAAGAGTCCACAAGATGACAAATAAAGTAAGCTCGTGTTGAAGGGTTAATGGCCAATTCCTCGTCTTGACACTAACCACCTTTTATGAAATTATAGATATATGAGCGAACCTAATGGAGAAATCCCACAACAAAATCTTCCAGAATCAGCTCGTCCTAGCTCTGATGTTCATCATGCCGGTCGTCATCAGGATCAAGCTCAAAGAGATCAGGGTGAAGCAAGTCCTGCTGAAGAAGCACGTCTACAAGCTCAGCTAAGCAGAGTTCTTGATAAAAATCCATTAACAAGGGAAACGTGGCAAGGCAAACCTACTGCAGAATTTATACAAGAACTTGCTGGCAAGGATGCAATGGATCAGCAGGCGAAGCCTGGTGAAGCAAGTCCTGCTGAAGAAGCACGTCTACAAGCTCAGCTAAGCAGAGTTCTTGATAAAAATCTATTAACACGAGAAGACTGGCAAACCAGACCTACTTCAGAATTCATCCGAGATATGGCTTCTGGGGAAGCTGCACAAGATCAGCATGGGAAGCCTGATGAAGCAACTCCTGCTGAAGAAGCACGTATGCAAGCTGAGCTAGTCAAACTCTTGGATAAGACGCGGTTAACACGAGAAGACTGGCAAACCAGACCTACTTCAGAATTCATCCGAGATATGGCTTCTGGCGGGGATGCAATGGAAAGAGCTAAAACATATGCAAAGGGCAAATTAGGAGAAGACCCAAGGTTTGAAGAACTATTCACCCATAAAAAAGGTGCTAGAGCTTTTTCACCAGATGAACTTAGAGGCGCAATTGCCGTTCTTGACAATCTACAACAAACTCCTCCCTCGGAAACCCCCGATAAATCAGATAAATAAGAACATGTCATTCCTGTGACCTGCCCGCAAGGCCTTGCCACGCATGGCAGGCGGGACGCAGGAATCCACAAGGCACAATAACTTTTCCCTTATAAAATATTTATATAAAGATCTTTCCACTCTTTGTTTCTTTCTTCAATTAATTTTACTTTCCAATACCGCTTCCATTTCTTGATTTGCTTTTCCCGCTCAATAGCAATAATGCTATTTTCAGTCAATTCATAATAAACAAGTAAATGAACACCATATTTTTTAGTAAAT
>JAHFKE010000025.1 GCA_023245515.1 Candidatus Levyibacteriota bacterium | reverse complement strand
GCGATGCAGATGAGCATGAACTTCATGGATCCGGGAATCTGGATGTACACCTTCGGTGCGATGTGCTTGGCCGCCGACTGGGTCAGTGCATCCACGACGACCGAGAGCGACCCGATGACGTACATGTAGGTCGCCGGAATCACGGTCTTCACGCAGATGCGCAACAGGTCGGTGAGCCCCCAGAGCAGAGAGAGCGGGATCAGGAAATACCACCGGTCGATGACCATGTGGATTGTTGCCGAGAAGATCCCGAATCCGCCGTGGGTGAGTCCCCATGCCACCATCGCCACCACGCAAGTGAACGCGTAGGCTACGAAACGGGCGAGAGTGTAGACGGGAGCTGAAGTCTGACGCTTGTGCACGCCCTTCATCTCCGCCCACTCGGCGAATGCCAGAACGAAGTTGCCCGGGCCGATGAGGCCGAGGAACAGCCAGAGGTAGATGCCGCTCTCTCCGTGGAACAGCTGGAAGCCGTTCGCGAAGATGACGACCCCGGCACCTCCGAAGGTGACGAGTAGCGACAGAGCCAGTCGCATCATGGGCTTCCGCTCTCGCGGGATGAGCCCGATGGTCACCTCCAGGATAGCGAGTGCGAAGACGACGCAGGCACGTGCCGAGGCAAGTGCTGTGGGCGCCATCTTGGTGATCAGCATGATGAAGACCACCACGTAGGCAGCCTGAAGCATTCCTCCCCAGACTGCCGCGGCGCGGATGTCTCGGTTGAAGATGCCTCTGAGCTCAACCTTGCGGTTGGTCCCTATCTGCTTCTCGATCTTCTGACCCAGAAGCAATACCTCGATCACCTTGAACGCTGTCGCAAGGACTGCGAACGATACGGTGAAGGAGAGTACCTTCATGATCGGGTCGCCCTGTGTGCCCGGGTAGGGCGCCAGGACCGCGATCGCCAGTGCGATGGCGACACCTGCGAACACAGCTGCTGCAAGCGAGTATCCGCTTGCGAGTGGCCGCAGGGCCGTTTTTTTCGCTGTGCTGAGTGGAGCAATGGTTGAGCTCATTGACTCTCCTCTGTGATAGGAAGCCGGGCAGCTTATGGCACGCTGTGGAAACTGCTTCCAAGCGCTGCCAGTGCCTTGAGCACGATTGTGCCAATACGCTTCAGCATGACCTTCCTCCTCACGATCTCATTCCACCAACAGGTGGTGCGGCGGGTCGGAAAACTCAGAAAGCTTAGAGTTTCAGATGATCTGACCCTCTGTCTTTCTTTATATTCCGATTGTTCAGAAATACCCGCTGCGCCACCTGTTGATGGTTATATTGTTTTGCTGCCACGTCAAGCATGGCTGAAAAACTTTCTTTTCCGTAACTTATTAAGGTGCAATTTTGTTTGAAACGAATGCGCCGCCCCTCAGCAAAGATGAGAGGGGAATTGCATTTGTCTCTAGGAATGATTGTAACATGACTATAGGGCCTAGTCAAACGAAAGCAGTGTCTGAGGAAGTGTATATAGTATGACAAGATAAGCATGAATATTGTTTCAGTGGGAGCGTATTTCTCGAAAAAGCTGTAAGCACTTTATATATTCTAGGTTATTTTAAATGTGGCCCGTATTGGTTCGAAGCAAAAGCTAAGGTGGCTAGGGATTTCTGACATGGAAAGAGGGTGTAGGTAAGGATATTAGATATTTTTGACTAATTGTGGGAAGAATGACCTAAATGATGGGTGATAGTCGTGCTGGGCACGGGAAGTGATCCACAGCTTCATGAGTGACTTGGCTACATTAAGCTTGGATGGTTTTCTGCCTCCGCGGGTTATGCCTTCGCGGTGGAAATAAAGGGATTGGGCTATATTCGCAACTTTTCCATATTGGAAGAATTTAACGAATATTTCAGTGAAAACGAGGGGATATTTGGCTGACTTGAAATAGAGAAGGTCTTTGGGAAGAAGAGTACGGTCTATCATGACTGTTTCGGGATGAAGTGAAGAGGTGGGAAGGAGTGTATCGTATATCATATCGTGTTCTTGTGGGAGATTGCTCCTCTCCAGCTTCTTATTGTATTCATCAATGCTGGTATACTGTGTGCCTACAGCCACAATCTTACTGTTCTTCAAGAGGAAGCTTACTTGGCGCTTGACTCTGCTAATTGCATTAATATCGTTCGGGTTCATAAAGGCGACGAAGCGGCCTCGGGCTTTTTTGAGGGCGCGATTGTGGCAAATAGCCAATCCGTAGCGCTTTTTATTGCGGTAGATTTCAAGTCCCTTAATCTGATTCTTAAATTTCTTGAGGACCGCGAAGGAATTGTCCTTGGAATAGTCATCGATGGCTATAATCTGAAGGTTTTGATAGGTCTGCTCTTTAATGCTCTCCAAACATTCGGAAAGATATTTACCTGCATTGTGCACGGGCAAAATGATAGAAACAACGTCTTCTTTTAACTTCATAGGCAAATTTATACAAATTATTACTACGAATCAGTGTGAATAAGGACAGTATCCTGTTTGAGCGGGACAGAAGAGGGTGTAGGTTATCATAGGTGTATGTTTTTTGTCAAGTTTTAGCCTCGAACATTCGATAAAGAATGTATATAAACATGCAATAGGGGGCAGCTGAGTAAAAAATGAAAAAGAAAAACGGTACTAACCGGAAAGAAATCCCGCTGAACGGGAAACTCTACAGTAGTAGCTTCTTCTTATCATCTCCCGATTACTCGGGATTACCCAGTGCCCCCTTTGCACTTTCGTCTTGTCGGAAATTTCCTTGTCATGCACAGCCTGGTTGCTGAATATATCACCCCCTTAGAGGTACTTGTTGTTGGATCAGCTTGACCAGCCCTTGTCGCCTACGGCCTTGGCTAGTTCGAGGATGGTCACCGAGTAGCGCGTGTGCGCCGGGTCGGCCGAGTCCGCGATCTCGATCCCGTTGCGGGTGTAGCCGATCACGGCGATGTAGTGACCCTTGTACGGGCCGTGCGTGTCGCCGTTGGTGTCCGTCCATTCGCCCTTGACGTTGACCCCGGCTCCGTGGTCGTTCACGACGGCTGTGACCAGATCGGGCCCGAGCTTGGCCGCGGTCTGGGCGACGGTGTCGTTCTTGTCGACATCATGTGGTGCGTAGACGGGTCCGCCGAGAGCCTTGTCGAGGCCTGCGGTGAACTCGTGGACAGAAAAGGTGCCATCCGTTGTGGTATTCATCAGTGCGTGGAGCGCATCCACGCTCAGGTCGTGACCCATCGTGGTTGCCAGGTTGTGTCCAGCCGTAGGTCCGCAGTCGTAGTCGTTGGACTGCGGGTTGTAGTTGCCGGGTAGCACCTTCTCACTCGGAGGAGCGGGAGCTGCCGCGGGAACTGCAGGAGCCGCCGCAGGGGGTCCCTGCGCAGACGCTGCCTGCACCAACGTCGTTGGTGTCGGTGGTCCTGTCGTGTCCTTCAGGACGGATCCGCTCAGAATGAGCAGGAGTCCGATGAATACTGCGTAAACTTTCCTCGGCATGCTTTACCTCTTTCAACGAAGTTATTGCAAGGTTATTTCCGTAATTTCTTAAAGTGCAAAACCCTCCTTCTTCACCGTGTAGTGACTTGGGCGGGTCAAATTAAAATAAAACATCACATCCCAGCTATAGTAGAGAAGCTATGTACCTATTTCACGGATGAGTATAACATAGCTATAGGGTTGATTTCAAGCTCAAAAGGGGATTATTGTCTTATTTCTTATCGGTTGCATTAGGAGCTTGGGTTTTTTGGATATATTGTTTGACTTCTTTACGAACTTCTTTATTGGTAAGACCGGTCGCTATGGAATAGGCTGTGCTGAGACCTTTTGCCAGTTGTGAGCGTATACCTGTTGAATTTTTCCAAGCTGATTTTGCCATGTTATCAAGGCTAACCGGAGCGTTACGGGCCTGTTCGCCCTTCTGCTTAGCTATTTGAAGGATTTCATTGAGACTCTTTTCTTGAGGTTGTTTTGTTGGCGGGGCAGAAGGAGTTGGACTCTGTATGGGGGGAGTTGTCTGATTTGTTTTGTCTTCCATATCAATTACAAGTGTAGCAAGATTAGGCTTTGTTGACAAGATCCCACTTTAGCTATTATGATGATGATAGTGAAAAAAATATTCTTCTTATTGCTTTGGGCTGTCGTACTACTCTCCTTAGCTCAGCCTATCTATGCGCAGGAACTTTGCCCTTCTTCTTTTGCCAACCTTTGTAAGATAAGATTTGAGAATGGAGGGCCTGTTGGTGCCGTATTGATAACAATGATTATCATTGCTATCTTTACCTGTCTTGTCTTTATGGTAATAGGGGGAATCAAATGGATAACTTCTGGAGGGGACGAGGCGAAGATAAAAGCCGCAAGGAGTACGATAGTGGCTGCTCTCGTAGGCTTAGTCATCGCAGTTTGCGCGTTTGGCATTACTAACGTCGTCTTGACATTTTTCACAGGTCAGGGGGTAAAATCCCTGAAAGTTCCTAAGTTAATCCCTTAAAATTACGCTGGTTTAATAAACTAACTATTGACAAAAGATAAAGAGTATGGTGTAATGAGAAAACTTACATAGAGCTTCTTTATAGGTAGGGTTACTATTTGCGTACACAAACTTCTCATGGTTAGTTGCAATTCACTCTTGAAAATATAATTGTTTCGAAGAAGCCTTTAGAAATTATTTCCTTTTTATTCTTATGACTCAGAAGAAAACAGCTACAGCCAAAACGGTTCAGGATTTTGTGGGAAAACCCGCTGCGGATAAGGTCGAACTTGCAAAAGAAGAAGTTATTGTAGAGCCTAAAGTAGTGGTCGCTGAAGCAAATGTTGCAGAAAAGCCTGAAGAAGTTGTCGAGACTGTCGCTCCTACTTCATCAGATGCTGCTCCGGTTGGACAGGCTTCTGAGATGAGCGAGCAAAGACCTCCTGCGCCACGTTTTCAGCAGGATAATAATAGATACGATAGGCCGCAACACTCACAGTACTCTTCTGACTCTGGACGTTTTTCCGGTCGGGATCAGTATGGTCAGCAGTCGACACCTACAGAGCAGGTTAAAGGCTTTTTGGATATTCAACCCGAGGGACATGGCTTCCTGAGACCTAAATTTATTCCATCACCCCGTGATATCTATATCTCTCAGTCTCAAATTCGTCGCTTTATGCTCAGAGCCGGAGATTTGGTAGAGGGATTGGCACGTCCTCCAAAAGATAGTGAGCGCTATTATGGCCTCCTTAAGGTTGAGGTCGTTAATGGAGTTCCCGCTGAGGATTCGCTGAAGAGACCGCATTTTGATGATCTTACAGCTATCTACCCTGATAGACAGGTGGTTCTTTCGACCGGCAAGACGCCGATGTCTACCAGAATTATTGACCTTGTTGCACCGATTGGTTTTGGACAGCGCGGTATGATCGTTTCTCCGCCAAAAGCAGGAAAGACGACGATTCTTAAGGAATTGGCAGCAGGTATTTCTGAGAATTTTCCCGAGGTGCACTTAATGGCTGCGCTTATTGGTGAGCGCCCCGAAGAGGTGACTGATATCAGCATGTCTGTTAAGGGAGAGGTAGTTGCTTCAAATTTTGATGAGCCGCCAGATAACCAAACGCGGGTTGCTGAAATTACGCTTGATCGGGCCAAGAGAATGGTCGAGATGGGTAAGGATGTTATCATCCTTCTTGACTCGATTACCAGGCTTGCTCGTGCTTACAACTTATCAGTTGATCCAAGTGGACGCACCCTTTCGGGTGGATTTGATCCTGCAGCACTCTATCCTGCAAAGAAATTTTTTGGAGCAGCGAGAAATTGCCGTGAGGGAGGGTCGCTTACCATCATTGGAACAGCCTTGGTTGAGACAGGTTCCAGAATGGATGATCTTATTTATGAAGAGTTCAAGGGTACGGGAAATATGGAGCTTCACTTAGATCGTAGACTGGCTGAGAAGAGAATTTTCCCGGCAATCAATATTGAGAGGTCAGGAACTCGCGGAGAAGAGAGAATTCTTTCAGAGGATAATTATAAGAAAATTGTTACAATGAGAAGAATGATGGATATGCTGAACGATGACGAACGTACCAGTAGGCTTGTTGAGCAGCTAGGGAAGGCTGAATCCAACGAGGCATTCCTGGAAATCCTTGGAAAAGGAGCATAGGGAAATTCCTAATTTCTAACTTCTAATACTTCAAGTTGCTAGGTTAAAAAGTCCCCATCTCTCATTTTAAAAATTCCAATTCTAGCCTCGGAAATTTGACTTTTGGGGTGAAATTTGTTAACCTCAGAGCTTAGATCTCTCCTCAAGTATGCACAAAAGATCATCTATACTTAAAAGAATAGGTCAAGAGCTCAGCGACTTTTTCAGGTTCCTCTTCTCTTATGTCAAAAAAAAGCTCATCATTTTCTCGGTTCGATTTGAGAAGAATAAGAACAGGCTCGTAAAATTATTCATGATGAAGCGGGGCCGCTACAATAGGCCTTTTCTGCATCTTGCTACAATGGGCGTTTTGTTCATTGGTATGTCCATGGCGCCTTTTCTCGCTGACACCTATCCGATTTTCACGAACAAAGCTACCGCCTCAGACCTTTCGTCTTCATCATCTGCTACTCAATCGGTTCTCGCAGGAGAAGACGTTTTTCATACAGATATATCGGCAAAACCCCGTGATAAGGTCATTATCTACCGAGTCGAAAAAGGAGATACGCTGAGTACGATTGCTGAAAAGTTTGGCATCTCTCAAGATACGATTCGCTGGGCAAATGACCTTGGTAGTGGGAATAGCAGTCTGGATGTTGGGCAGGAGCTAAAGATTCTTCCCGTGACAGGTATCGTCCATAAGGTCGACTCGGGCGATACGGTCTACTCAATCGCCAAGAAATATAGCTCAAATCCGCAGGCGATCGTTGACTGGCAGTTCAACGACTTTGCTAATCCGGAGACGTTTTCTCTCGTCGTTGGGCAAATACTTGTGGTTCCTGAAGGTATTAAGCCTTCCGAGCAGCCAACTATCAAGCGTCAGGTTTATATCGCTCAGGGTCCTGTCCCAGTCTCATCTGGCGGCTTTACTTTCCCGATGCGCGGAGCGATCATGCAGTTCTTTAGCTGGTTCCATCCCGGTATTGATATCGCAACGGGTTATGGAACACCGATCGTTGCAGCTCATAACGGTACAGTCACGCAGGTCAGTATCGGATCATATGATACGGGGTATGGAAATAACATCTGGATCAGTAATGGTGACGGTATCGAGTCTCATTACGCTCATTTGAGTACGGTCAATGTCTCAGTAGGGCAAAGTGTTGTTGGTGGACAGACGATCATTGGAGCTGAAGGAAGTACGGGAAGATCGACCGGTCCCCATCTGCATTTTGAAATAAGAGCTCATGGAGCATTAGTAAACCCGTTGAGTTATGTACAATAATAAATAGGGTGTAGGGTGTAGGGTGTAGGGTGTAGGGTGTAGGGTGTAGGGGCTAGAAAGACTGGAAGCGTGTTAAAATAATCTAATCCTGGGTTCGTGGCACATCTCCATGGTCCTAGAATTTTTGGGCCGATGGCGCAATGGTAGCGTACCTCCATGGCATGGAGGGGGTTGAGAGTTCGAATCTCTTTCGGTCCACTTAGAGTATATCTATTATGGTAAAGGTCGGTCGTAATATTAAGCATATCTGGTTTGATCTGGCCGGTACTCTCTACCAAGAAAACCCCGATCTCAAGAAAGCTCTTGGAGAGTATTCTTACAAAGTTTACTCAGGACTGACTACTACTTCTGATTGGAAAACGCTACAGTCAGAATATGACGATCTTTATAAGAAGCATGGAAGTAGGTCTGCCGTGTTCAGATCCTTGGGCAAGCCTGATGATTACTGGCAAAAGGCTGCTGACGACTTCGATAGAACCTCTTTCTTTGCTCCGGATAATAATGTTTTGCGGACGCTGGAAGCATTGCGCGCACTTGTGCCAATATCATTATTTACTAACTTTCAGCACAAACAGATACAAGCGTTATTAGGACATCTTGAGATCCCCCAGAGTCTTTTTACCCATGTTCTCTCAGGAGACGATGTTACTACGAGGAAGCCAGACTTAGAGGGTTTTCGCTTAATGATTGAGAAGTCACAATTGCCCGCAGAGCAGATTTTATATGTGGGCGATCGTGAGAAAGTTGATATACAACCAGCAAAAACGTTAGGAATGCAGACGTGTATGCTGTATGGTACATCTGAGGCTGCAGATTACTGTTTTAGTTCTTTTGAGGACTTACTTTCTCTGTTTTAACCCCTTGTAAACCTTGATGTGGTATAATGTAAGAGTAGTTGAAAGAAACTACGTGTTCCAATCTCACTAAGACAGTTCGGTTAAACGCCTCACTAGTCACTTAGGATGAACAGGAAACGAGAGGGGGTGAATCCTAGTGGCATTACAAAATCAAAATATTCAATGTAAAGACTGCGGTCGCGAATTCGTTTGGACAGCAGAAGAACAAGAGTTTTATCAGCAAAAAGGCTTCAATGCGCCTTTGCGTTGCAAAGATTGTAGAGTAAAAGCTCGTGCTGCTTTCGGTAACGGAGGTGGAGGAGCAGGTGGAGATAGAGGTCCAAGACAATCTTTCCCTATAACTTGTTCTAATTGTGGAGCAGAAGATACTGTTCCTTTCCAACCAAAAGGCGATAAGCCAGTTCTTTGCAGAAATTGTTTCAGAAAGCAAAGAGAAGAACAAGCATAATAGCTTTTTCTTTTGGAAACCAGAAAACCCGGAAAATTTGAGATTTTCATATCTTATGAAGATTTCGATGATTCGGGTTTTTTGATGAAGAATTGTCTGGCCGTCATTCTGGCTTCGCCCAGAATCTCTCTTGTCTTATTGGTGCCATGCCAGTTTTCAATGAGCGATGCTGGATCGCGTCAAACGCGACTAACCAAGTTTGACTTGGCCCCGCCAGCTGACGACTGTTTCCATATTTTTGCTGCACTTTTATCCATTGTTTTATAGATACGTACATTATTTTATAGAGAATATCATCTTGAACACCCTTTGAAAAATATTGTTGACAAAAGTTTGATAATGAGTCATTTTGTGTGATAAAATGCTGATCTATGACAGGAGAGAATGTTGAGTTTCAGTTCAGGGATTGGATGGCTAGAAATCAAAGAGAGGTCGAAGCCGCCCGCAGACAGGTGGAAGATCTTTACGCCTCTCCTGAGAGGAAATTATCTTTAGCAAAAATAGAATATAAAAAAGCCTGGAGGGAAGATGCACTAACGCCTCAAATCGTCGACGATCTGTATCAGTCATTTTGGAATAAGAAGATACGGGATTCAGGCGTTGACTATTATTTGGAAATCCCAAGGTGCGACCGTTCAGCAGAAGAACTTTCTGATTTACGGGCTGATAGGAGAGCGGTAGTTTTAATGCCGGATGGGATGATGTCTATTGGAGGTCTTTTCGCTCTTCATAAAATGTTTCCAGCTATGGGAGCTGTCGATCTTCAGAAAGGTATTATCGACAATGCATCGGAGAAGGGCGGATGTCTCGATGTTGAAATGGAGTTCTATACTCCCAATAGAAGTACTACTGAAGAAGAAGCTGAAGAGTTTATCAGATCGCAGGAAAGGGAAGGGCAAAGGATTGAGACGTATGTTGTTGCCTCTCAACTTTTAGGTAAAGAATTAAGCGGTGAGTATTTCGATTCTCGCAGTCCTATGAATTTTGCAAGACTCTCTGGTTCACGACAGAGCGGCAGTATTCTCATTGCGAGTTTTACAAAAGAAGGGATTTTGGAAATAGATTCAGGTTTTCCTCCAAGTGTTAGGGGTGCTGAGCTTGGCGCGCGCTCTGAGGGAAGAAAAGCTATCTAACCTTACTGTTATGTTAAAGCGATGGAGTTGGTTGTGCTTCTGCCTTTGAAGGAGCAGGCGAGACTGTAGGTGCAGGGATCTTCACCCGTGGATCTCTTTCAGGAAGTGTTGTTCCAGGCTTATTTACATCCAGTGGCGTCTGGCCTGCTTGTGGTTTTACCTCTGATCCTCCACTTGCTACAGGCTGAGCTTCTTTTGCCTTTGCTTTTTCCTGAAGTACAGCTATGTCAGCATCCACTTTCTTTACGTTCTCAGGATTTGCTGCTGAGAGCTGTCTAACTATTTGGTAGGCATTGAGTGCTCCCTGGAAATCTTCTTTTTGCTCAAGTGCGTGACCGAGGTTGTAGTAAGCGTTGGCATAGTCCTTCTTCATATTTATAGCTATTTGGAATTGTCTAGCAGCCTCGTCATATTGTCCAAGCTGGTAGTAAACACCTCCGAGATCAATATATTGTTGGGGATTATTTGGATCCAAGCTGATTGCCTGCTGGAGTGTCAGGACGGCAAATTTGTCAGCATTTTCTCCAAATCCGATAAGCGCTCGGTAAATAGATGAGAGGTTGTTCCAATTGCGCGAGGTGAGAGGTGCCATAGTAGTCGCATTCCTACCCGAATTGATTGATTGTTGGATGAGAGTGAGGATTTGTTGTTGGATCTGTGCATCAGGCTTGTCCTTGTTCTGGCCTTGGTTGGTGGCTAGTGCATTAGCAAGGGCGAGATTGGTCTGAGAGAATGACAGGTAATACACGTCGCGATAGGGGAACATATTGATTGCGGCGACCTGCTGGTTGTACGTCTCAAGTGCTTTGTTCTGGGAAGCGCTGACTAGCGATTTTTGAAAGACAAAATCTGAAATAGCAAATCTTAGTACGAAGTAAAATGGAACCAGTGTCACTGCAAATAGCACGATACATGCCAGTAGTGGTAAAATTTTTTCAAACTTCTTTTCAGCCTGAGACTGGTGTGGTCTTTCTCCGTCAGGTGAAGCTACGAGCAATCCCCGTTTTAGAGCAACAAGATAGAAGTCAACCTCTCCATACTTGTCGGGATTTGCATGAATTCTTCCCACAGCAAAAACAGCAAGAACGATAAAGAGAAGCGCGGTAAGCGTAAAGGAGAAGGGAAGCAGGAAGGCTGCAACGATGACAAGTATGATTGGGAGGAAAAATTCCTTTTCTTTCACAACGCGATAGACAAGTAGCAGGAATGCTCCCACTCCAAGCAGTCCGGTTGTAGCAAGGAGTTCCAGGAAGAAGCTTGATGAGCGGAAAAAGGTAAATGTCCAAAGGTCGTTATTAAGATTGTATGATACAGGCTTAAAGCGTGAGAAGTCTGTCATGTATGTTCCTATACCACTTCCTACGAGGAAGCTTTTGATTACGTTGAGAGAATCCTGCGAGATTGAGGCAAATGAGGTTTGGAGTCCGACCTCAAAAGGAAGAATAAGTGGCTTTTGGGTCGTTGCAAGCATATAAACTGTTATTCCAAGAGATGCAAGAATGATGAGGAAAGATGCGGTAAAGAGTGTTTTGTATCCGCTTGCCCTCGTTTCTCTGCTCGTCTTTAAAGAAGAAAAGAAGCTATACGCGAAGTAGCCACTGATAGGAAGGACAACTGCTAGATAAATTGCTTGATCAAGGAGTGACCCAAAGGTAGTAAAGTATTGTACGTGTGTGTATGGAAAGGGAAGCGGATATATTTTAAAAAAAGAAAGAATGGTTATTGCTGAAGAAGCAACCCCTCCCAGAGTTAAAGAAGCAAGAATGAGCAGTAGCTGTTTCTCTCCCTTTACCAGCCCTACTATTACGAAGTAGAGTAGCACGGCGAACAGGATAGGCACAAAGAAGGTGTATGAGTCATAGTGATTGGCACTGAATACTGCAGAGAAGAAGGAGATTGCAAGAAAGAGTAGTATGGGAATATCAAATGGAGAACTCTTAAATCGAAGCTTGCCTTCTACGATCGTCTTTATCCCCAAAAGTAAGATCGAAAGGGTTGCTGCAGAGATCAAGAGTAGTTGCTTAGGCAAAACGAAAGCGTCGGTAGTGGTGCTCAAGAAGAGAACAGGGAGGGCTACGAGAAAGAAGCAGAGTACGAAAATACCCAGATTTTCTAAGTAGGATAAGAATTCTTTTTTAGACTTGCTCATAGTGTATCTAAACTTTAACAATTGCTAGGATATAATGTCAAGGATAAGGTTGGCTAATTTACTATCCACCAATTAAATTTGATATTTTGCGTTGTGGAAGAGGTTATTTGAACAGTGAAAGAGCCTTTCGTGTTGGTCTGTAGATTTTCTTGCGTCTGTCTGGCAATGTAGGGAATCATACCTTGAGTATCGGATGTGGCTGTCACATAAATCAGTGAATCTTGATTGACGTATGGACTAAAGATGGTGCGCTCTGTCTCATTGGCTGTGATGACGGAGAGGCCGGCAGATCCACTCGCTACCGTTTCGGTGAGGGAGGTATCGGCTTGTGCTCCTCGTACTATAGATAGGGCGTTGGCTGCAACAGTCTTGAACTTGCCTGCTCCTGAGGCTATGAGGTCCCCGAATCTATTGATACTGAGGACTGCTGACCCGCTGGCATTTTTTACAAGAAGCGAGCTGCCCACCTCGCCATTTCCCCCAAGAGAGATGATAAGATCCTCGTCAGGAACAGGGGCGATAAGCCCTGCCACAAGCGTGCCTTTCACGGTGACTTTCTTTTCAAAAGTGGCATTGCCGCCTACATTAAGATTGCCGTCGGTGTCTATATTGATCAGTCCTGCCATGAAGGATATATTTCCCTGCCTGAGCGACTGAATGCTGAGGTCGGTTCCGATGGTATTAATTGAATTTTGGGTCAGAAACATATTTGAGCCTATGGACAGTTGTCCTGTGACCGAAACATCAGAGAGGCTGCTTGGTCCAAAGACCATCAGGCCTTGGTTGAAGGTCCCGAAGTCGGAATTGAATGTGGGTACGTAACCGAGCAAGCCTGAAAGAGATGAGATATTGGCATAGTTATTATTGAGAGGAGGGTTGGGGGAGAGGCTTCCGCTTCCTGAAGCTGAGAACTCTCCCGAACCAGACGCAGTTGGGGTAGGGGTAGCGCTGGGGGAAGATATACCATTATATATATTAGTGACATTGGTGATGTATGTTGCTGAGAGCGTGCTCGTCTTGATATTCAACCCTTCTATCTCGTCTGCGATTATTTTTTTGGCTCTTAGCGTTCCTGAGAAGCTAGCTTGCCTCGCCTCAATATCTCCGGCAAAGCGGGCATTTCCTTGGTTATCGATGGTAGCTACTGCGGCGCTTGTTGCAGTCTTATCTGCATGGATAGTGAATTTTGAATCGTCCAGGCTGACTGAGATAGCTGATTCTGAAGCCAGAGGGCTGATGAGATTGGTATGAACGGTGTTTATATCAGCTGTGGGTGACACCAAATGAGAGGAGTTGAAAGTCAGTAATTGAGTATTAAGGATTTGTGAAACTATCTCTTCGATATAGTGATTTATAGTTTGACCGCCTATGGTTATGTTATCTGTTGTTACAGAAAGGGAGTTGGTAGTTACCTGTTGCACCTGTACGAGACCTGCATTAATATTGTCTATGAGAGATTGCATGAATCCTACTGTTGTTGTAAGCGTATCTAATCTATCATGATCAATGCTTAGCGAAGCTGAAACTGACGCTATATTATTGTTGATATTTCCCAAGTTATCAACCAGACTCTTGCCTTCGAGTGTCACATTTCCTTCGCTTGAGATGGTAAAGCCTGCTAGGAGAGAAGTAGTTTTGGTCTCAACCGCAGTTAGCTTGGTATCAATCTCTTTGATTGCCTGCACCGCTAATGGGAGGACTGATTGTTGCCTCAGGCCGTAGTAGCCATCTTGATGCATGACGACAGCGCCAGGGGCAACAGTTAGGACATCTTGTGCTATAAATCCAATCTCATCTTCGCCATCGCCATTGATCCAGTTAAATGTGACCGGCTTGAGTTGTCTTACAGTATCCAGTCCTCCTCCATCCATATATCTAATATTCTCTTTAAATCTTGCGTCGGAAGGACAGGCACCAAAGAGTCCGTTGCTATTGTCATAGCAAAGAGAAACTGCATTTCCAACAGTTGGAACATAATCATCAATAAAGTTACCGTTATCTGAGCCGCCGTTATTAATCAGAATGTTTCCCTGATAGACAGTGAGTTTGGCGGAGGGGTTTGCGAGGCCAACTCCAATAAAGCCCGATGGATTCACCGTCATGGCTGTTACGCCCCCGGAAGCCAAAACTACATCGCCTGTTGTAGAGCTACCAATTGTCAGGGTAGCGTTATTAACTGTTGCTAATACACCGTTTCCACTCAAATAAACTGCATTATTTCCCGAATTAGCTGAGATAGAAGCTGTTGGAGTTCCTCCTGCGACATTCAGAAAGCCGAATTTGGCACTAGCAGTTGCTGTTGCACCAAGTAGTAGGTCTACAGTTGAGTTGCCTGGGAATATAGTGCCTGCTGTTGTTTGGTTCCAATAACCTACTGTTCCTGATGTTGCACAGGTTGAGCCGCTGATACAAATCGTACCTGTGGCATCAGGAAGGGTCCATGTTCTGGCAGCTGTTGCAGCAGATGCGAGCGTTCCCAAGAAGTTGGTAGATCCTGCGAATTGGATATTGCCGCTATTAAGGATGGTGAATTTGGTGGCGCCTGATTTGGATGCGGTGAAGAGATCACCGGCACCTGTGTTGTCGATCACAAATCCTGCAAACGTTGTTGAGCCTGAAAGAGAAGCTATTGGGGCAGTAGCTGAGCCCGCACCCACCACATCTAGTTTGGCAACTGGAGCAATCGTACCAATGCCGACACTACCAGATTCAGTGATGCGCAGACGCTCATTGCCTGAGCCATTTGTATAGAATCTAATCGGAGCATTGGCTCTGGTCATAATAGAGAGTCCTCCTGAAAGACCCGTATCAGCAGAGAGAACACCTGCGTCTTGAGTAAAGGCTCCCACCGTTGTCCACCCTGTCCCCATCGTAATCAATCGTAATGCTCCTGTCTGCGTTCTGTCATTGCTTGAAAACAGTTCTGCGAAAGCACCAGTTCCGCTATTAGCATTGGCAGCCATAATAGCAGTGCCAGTATTTTGTGACTTTGAAACATCTAAAAGAAATCCTGGTGTTGTTGTCCCAATACCAACATTCCCTCCTGTGGCAACTGTGAGAGCAGATGATCCGGCAGGAGCAATGGCGATATCGCCTGTTGAAGCACTACCAAGGGTTAGTGTCTGAGCATTGGTAGTGCCTAGTACGCCAAGTCCTGACAGGGTGGTGGCAATATTCCCCGAGTTGGCAGAAATACTTGCAGTTGGCGTACCCCCTGCCACGTTGAGGAAGCCAAATTTGGCAGCAGCTGTGGAGGTACCCCCAACCAAGAGATCAAGAGTTGAATTCCCTGTATACAACGCGCCACTTGATGAATTCCACCATGATCCTCCATTGGCTGTTGGGAGGATGCCTGAGACTTCTGATGCTAAGGCAACGGCTCCAAAGGCTGGAGTTGTTCCACCATGGAGGAGTTGGGAGGAGGTACCTGTTGCTTGTGCGATAACTGCTGATCCGTTAGTGTAGAGCACTGCTCCCTGAGCAAAGCCTGTGACAGTC
>JAHFKE010000094.1 GCA_023245515.1 Candidatus Levyibacteriota bacterium | reverse complement strand
TTTCAGCTATACTGCAGCAAGCCTGCTTCCAATCATACAGCCGACCGGTATTTCTACGCCTACATCTATTCCGACATCGGCTCCTACCAGTCTTCCCACTTCTACGGCTATCCCTACTCGTATTCCCACCCCCACCTCTCTCCCTACCTCTGCTCCAACAATGACTCCCTCTGCTACGGGTATTCCTAGAGGAATAGTAGCCAATCTTGATTTGATACTTAAAGGCGTGGCTGCTTCGCCCTTGCATCCGGTTAGGTCAGTCAGTGTAGATGTATACAATACGCAGAATGCATTAGTAGCGAGTAAATCTACTCAGGTACATTTCGTTAGCGCAATAGGTAATTTTACCGGAAGTGTTGATTTGGGCGCAATTCCAAGTGGCGTATACATTATAAAGATAAAATCCGATCAATACTTACGGTCTCAGCTGTCCGGCATACAGAGTCTCTTAAGTGGCTCTACGAACATACTTCCGCAGGTATCTCTCAATGCAGGAGACATCAATGGTGACAATAAGATTAATATTGCTGACTACAGTATGCTTGTGGGATGCTATAGTGATCTTCTGGCAGCTTCTAGCTGCACGCCTGCCAATAAGCTTCTTTCTGATCTGACGGACGATGGGCAAGTCAATCAATTTGATTACAATCTTTTTCTCAGGGGATTATTCTCGCGAGGCGGAGAGTAGATCCTACCTCAAATAAGACTTATTTCAATCCTATTGTATAAAGTGTGGGGGAGACGTCAGGACTGTTGAGATTTGTGAGGATGACGATCTTAGATCCATCAGCCCATGGAAAAGCATAATGATCAAGGAAGGGTCCTGCGTAAATCGTTGTCATATTCGATCCGTCATTTTCTACAATGTCCACTTTTTTGTCGTGGAGGTAAATCAGGTGCTCTGAATCAGGAAGCCATGTGAATAAGCGTAGGCATTCAGGAGAGGGCATGACACAAACCCCTTCAGCGCTCTCTACAATCCGCGTGTTGAGGTCTTCTTTGATATTGTAGACATAGACAGCGCCTTTTTCCAGATCACGTCTTTCATAGAGGTTATTATTCCCAATAAGGCGTGGGTTTAAGAATACGGGCATATCAGAGGTTTGTAAGGCTTGATAAAGGATCTTTTCCTCATCAGGTGACCAGGCAAGGATATGAAAATTCTGAGCCGCAAACTTTTGAACGTTTGCCTTAAATGATTTGAGCTGAGCTATTTCCTTATCGTGTTTTTGTAATTCCCATGTGTCAGTTAATGCTTGTAGTGTTGCCGTAGTATCCTCTGGAGCCTTGTTGAAGCCGTCGGTTTTAAGTAAGTAATAGGTAGGCTGTTTGAGCTTCCCAGATATACTTGCCAGGAGCTGCTTCCCATCAGGAGACCATGTAAGAGAAGACTGGCTAAACGCGTCTATGGTGTCATCAGCAAGTTGTGTTGAATTGCTTTGACCTGCAAGGACAGGAAAGGTCCGCGACGTCATATCAAGGACATAGATTCCATTACGTTTTGCAGAGTCAGATGCTATCTTAAGAGCAAGCTTCGTCCCGGACGGATCAACTACTATGGAGTTGATGCCGAAAGTGGAAATGCTTTTTAGGGTGGGGGCTTTGGGGAAAAGGAGAGCATTTGCATTAAGGACAACTTCTTGTTTAATTTCAAAATCTTTTTGCCAATCCCAGTATCCGTCCTTGGCAATCTTTATGGTGTACTTCTTTGGAGGCAAACTAATCGTATTATCTGTAGCGGTAGTCAAATGGCCATCTACGTACACTTGAGCTCCTGGGGGAAGACTGGTGACGCGTAGAAGGCCTGTCTTTGAGACCCTTGGCTCACCTTGTTGCAGAAAGAAGCGGTAACCTTTTGCGTAGAGTATGATGCCGGCCGTCATTGTCAGAAGGAAGAGGAAAATGGAAAGGGGGACAATGATTTGCTTTTTGAGGGAACGAGTAGGGCGGTGCACCACCGCCTCTTCTTGTATCGGTTGATTATTCTCCTGATCCATAGTTCCCTTTATTATACATCTAACAATTAACAATTAACAATTAACAATTCAACAACCATGAAAGCTAGTAATCTGTTAACTGTAAAATGTTAAAAGTTAATTGTTACTTATCCCCCCGCAACACTATTTGTAAAATTAAAGCGAAGTGGTATATAATCAAATTAGACACGCCTAAAGAAGAAATGATATAGAAGTATAGTATTTTGATATAGTCTTGAGAGCGTGAAATGTGCTTAGTTTGAATTATGTTTGACTTCAAATTGCCTACAACCAAGCGAATAGGAATCGACTTGGGCACAGCGAATACCCTCGTTTATGTTGTTGGAGAGGGAATCATGCTCAACGAGCCAACGGTTGTAGCCGTTACAGCAGAGGACAATAGAGTAGTTGCTGTAGGACACGAGGCCAAAGAAATGCTTGGTCGTACTCCCGGAAATGTAACAGCACTCAGGCCCCTTCGCAACGGTGTGATCGCTGACTATACCATTACAGAAGCGATGCTCTCATATTTCATTGACAAGACTTGCGGACGCAGCCGCTTTTTTAAGCCTGAAGTCATGGTTTGTATCCCCTCAGGTGTTACGCAAGTCGAACGTCGAGCAGTGCTTGATGCAGCTATGTCCGCTGGTGCTAAAATTGCCTATCTTATTGACGAGCCTCTGGCTGCTGCAATAGGAGCCAAAATTCCGATTGCTCAGGCTGCAGGGCATATGATCGTCAATATCGGTGGTGGCTCGACAGAGTCAGCGGTTATTTCTCTGGGAGGAGTTGTTGTGCATAGTTCTGTGCGTGTTGCAGGCAATAAGCTGGACGAGGCAATAGGAGCTTATGTTAAGAAAAGATTCAATCTGTTAATTGGGGAAACAACAGCAGAAAGCATAAAGATCGAGATAGGTAATGCGGTGGTGGAGACAGGGAAGTCATCGGGTCTTCAAGTCGAAAGTCGAAAGTCATCAGAATTAAGGTCTATGGAGGTTCGAGGACGTGACAGTATTACAGGATTGCCCAGGACGGTCGTTCTTGATGAGGGACAGGTGAACGAAGCCATAAAGCCTGTTCTGTTAGAAATAGTAAAAGGAGTTAAGGATGTGCTTGAACAATGCCCTCCTGAGCTTGCTAGTGATATCATAGACAAGGGTATCGTCATGTCAGGAGGCACCTCTCTTTTGACCAACTTTGCGAGACTACTGACTGAGGAGACAGGCGTGCCTTGTCATGTTGCTGAAAGTCCGCTTCTGTGCGTTGTCAGGGGAACTGGCGTGGCTATGGAAAACATCGAGCTCTATAAGCGGACCATTAGCAAGAAATAGGAGTAAGCAGAGAGAATAGCGTGAGTTTCGATATGTAATTTAATATTAGTTCGACGTCCTGTATTAAGACAAAAACAAGAGGATTTACATTAAATTTAGAAAAAATATTAATAATTTTTCACATAGTGTAAGAATCTTATATTTCAACTAGTTAAAAATCAATTTTACATGAGAAATATTAAGGATTCTTGTTAAAATCTGATTCTAAATTACGTATAAGTTTTGTAAACAAAAATAACTGATTGTAAAAAACATATATTTTAAATAATAACTCATAATATTTTTTGTGAAATATGTTAAATAAAAAATACATCCTCAAGGTCGGAATTACCGACGAAAAAGCAAAAACTATCCTAGAGAGTGTCTTTGAACTGCTTAAAAAGGACAAAAAATTCTTCATTGTCACCCCAAATCCGGAAATAGTCGTTTATGCAACTAAACACCCGAGTTATGAAAAGGTGCTCAATAGGGCGGAGATAGCTTTAGCCGATGGAATCGGTCTATTCGTGGCTGGGAAAATCTTAGGAAAATCGCTTGCTGAGCGTTTCACAGGAGTAGATTTTATAGAAAATCTGTGCATGAAGTCGAAGGATCAGCCTATATCCATAGGCTTTTTGGGTGGTAGATCAGGAATAGCAGAGAAGGCGGCAGAGTGCTTACAGGCAAAATACCCATGGATCGAGGTTGTCTTTGCTTCAGATGAGTGGTCAGAGTCCGGCTTTACTGGGAGCGTAGAAGCAAGAAGTACGCATCAGGAGGCAAGGGCTCATTCTATAGAGGAGGAAGGCCGTGGGGGTAAAAAGCCAACCTCGCCAGTCCATCACGTAGAGCCTAATCACGCTCCTACTATAGACCTATTATTTGTTGCCTTTGGAGCTCCTAAGCAGGAAGAATGGATTGCTGAAAATCTCGAGAAGTTGCCGATAAAAGCAGCCATGGGAGTAGGGGGTTCTCTTGATTATATTAGTAGAGAGGTGAAGCGTGCCCCAGCCTGGGTAAGAGGTATAGGTTTGGAATGGTTCTTTCGTTTAGTTCTCCAGCCTTGGAGATGGAAGCGGCAGATGGCTCTTCTTGAGTT
>JAHFKE010000093.1 GCA_023245515.1 Candidatus Levyibacteriota bacterium | reverse complement strand
TGATTGATGAATTTAATAAGGATCTCATGCTTATATCGATCACGAAGCTTGTCGGCAGCACGTATAGCTTTGTCCTCAATAACCTCGTCCACGTCAATGAAGGTACCCACAGCCTGCACACCCTGCTCAAGCATCCTCTCAAGCCCCATCTCCATACGTCCATAGATATCATCAACTGTAGAGGATTGCTTCAACTCATCATTAAGATCCCATTTTTCTTGAAGCGTGGCATTGGTAAATTTAAAATTTTCTTCCGTGAGACTATAAGCGCGGTCCAAATGCGCATGGGCATTCACAAATCCACCATTGTCTTTAATCCGTTCAAGAAGTAATTTTTTGAGGTCAAAATAAGAAGCTACATCTACCATCTCATCATTATAATCTTTTACTCCTGTTGAATTCAACAATAAAGAGACCTCGACTACTAAAGAATTTGTGGGGATAATGGCAATCGTGGTCTCAATTTATGTCCGGAAATCTCTCTAGGAATAAACTCACCAAAGTCATGCATAGCATCGAATAACTCATATCTATTGGACAAAACAGTCACAAAATGCTTTTTGTTATGAGTAAAGTCAACGACGGATTGACCTCCCTCAGCTCTAAAATAGACAACGTGAACCTCGTCCGTCGCTTGCACAGCGTCCTTAACCTCTGTCGCTTTCTTTCGCCATGCGTCCAACTGCGCCACCCTTCTTGCCTCATTAGTTGGCGTATCAGTTTCATAAATAAAGTAAACATCTCCCGTTCTAGAATCAACTCCAATTGAACCATCCAGCTCCTCAATATCAAGCCTATCTACCAATCCGGCAATTACTCCATCCATTTCCTCAATTTCCTCAATCGAATTGGTTCTGGAATGAAATTTATGAATCTTTCCCGCCTGACCGGCAAAAGCAAAATATTCAGTATGAGAAGCCTGACTCGGATCAAAATTGGAAAAAAATGAAAAAATCTCGCGCGGTTCTTCCTGACCCAAAGCCCTCACGAAAGAATCCCTGCTTGCATGAGAAAATACCTCCTGACCATTGAAGATCCCAACTGTAGCTTCGTATGGTTGTCTTTTTTTGTCTTGCTCTGTCATAGCTGTGATAATATCGCACGACCAAGCCTAAGTCAAGGCAATCATTGACAAGTATCCCAAACACTGATTAACTAAGAGTATACAAATGAATAATCCATTGAAAACATCATTATTTACCGTCCTATTTGTCTTTATTGGACTGTTTCTTTTTGTCAAATTTGCGGGCCCTCTTCCTTTCTCAGTAACCAGTGTCACAACAACAAAAGATAGGCTCTTCACAGTCGAAGGCCAAGCCGAGGCTACGGCCATTCCTGACAGTGCACTTATTAGTTTTGGAGTGACTAAAGATGCTACAAGCGTCCAGCAGGCAAAAGATGAAGTTAATAAGATAACCAATCAGATTACAGAAGATATAAAGAAGCTTGGCGTTGAGGTAAAAGACATAAAGACCACTAACTATAGCGTGAATCCACAATATGACTATGCCTTCGGCAAACAACAACTAAGAGGCTATACCATCTCAGCCGACATGCAAGTCAAATTAAAGCCAATTGATCAGGCAAATAAAGCAATTGATTTAGCTACCAAACTAGGCGCAACCAACGTAGGAGGGGTGCAGTTCGTTTTGGAAGACAGCAAGCAGAAAGCGCTTGAAAATCAGGCCCGCAAGGAAGCAATAGATAATGCCAAGGAAAAAGCCAAAAGCCTCGCTGATGCCGCAGGGATCAAGCTCGGCAGAATAATCGATATCCAGGAGAATGGGGGAGTCCAACCTCCGGTACGATATGCTCTGATGAAAAGCATGGACGCAGCAGGGGAGGAGCAAAAGCCTGCAACCGAACTAAGTCCAGGAGAGAACAAGATCTCCGTATCCATTACGCTTTCCTACGAAACTCGCTAAAAACCCCATCTTAGTCCTATAGGTTGATTTTGGGTCAATTTTCTGCTAAAATAGCCCCATGGCTAGAAATGCAGAAAATCCACGGCCAATTGAAGGATATCTACCCGATTCATTACCTATTATAGGAGTGGCAGGGCAGCTTGGTAGTGGCAAAGGGGAGGTAAGTAAAGTGCTTGAAGAAAGATTCAACTTCATAACCCGTCCTGTTTCTGATGCGATAAGAGACTACG
This sequence comes from Candidatus Levyibacteriota bacterium, assembly GCA_023245515.1. GTDB lineage: Bacteria > Patescibacteriota > Microgenomatia > Levybacterales > UBA12049 > JAHFKE01. The sequence continues at coordinate 2,244 of JAHFKE010000093.1, read as the reverse complement.
CTCACAAGCACAAGATTCCTTTAAAGAGTCGCACAGATTACTGGAGAACTAATTCCGAGATTATTGAGCGCTTCGGAGAGGACTATCTTCTTGATGCAACCCTTGAAAAGATCGGAGGTCTCTATGTCGCGAGCAACGATCCGGTTCTTGGCGCATCAATAGACGGACTGAGGATTGTCAGCAACGCTCAAAGACTCAAGTCCATGGAAGGTGCACTCCTCCTTGGCATTACTGCGGACAGAGATCTACGTTTGCAGCGCGCCCTAGAGCGTCCTAATAGACCTGAGGATAAAGATATAGAAAAGCAGTTTAAAAAGGTGGAGAGAGACGAGGGCGCTCCGATAGACGAAATCCTTAAAGCAGCAGATATCATAATTCCTAACGAAGGAACCCCTGAAGACCTGAGAGAGAGCGTCCTTGAGATCATAGCTGATACCTATGACCTGATCCCAATAGACGATTGACCCACAATGCTGTTTGTGTTAAAATAATAACTATGAGACTTGAAAGTATACAGATTAAACTTCCAGAACCCCAAAGGCCTCTACAATTAGGCAGGTTTGAAGTTGAACGAGCTCCTGAATCATTTAGGAGCAGTAGCAGTATGGGAGAACTCTTTGAGTCCATCGATAAAGAAGCAGGGAAGATCTACTTTGAAGCAGACCTTTTACCCAAGGGTGTCGATGAGAAAAAAGCCAGAGATGTTATAAATCTACGTCATTACTCAGGAATTGACCCTACAGATAGAGAATATGATGGACTTCTCACCGTCGCAATGACAAAGGCCAATATTGAAAGACAGCTTCTACGCAAGACTCTCGAAGGTGAAAATAACTTAGGCCTTAATGCAACTGAGAGCACCGTGCTTCTCGCAGCCTGCGACATAGCAGATCAACACGATATGCTCTATTGGCAATGGAAGCAAAAGGTAATGACCAGCCCTCTTGGACAGAAACTAAGAGATATGGGAGCAGAAAAGGCCAACAAAAGTATCAGTGACCGACTGCCTGAATATGCCAGAGAGGCAGATTACCTCTACGTAACCTACGATGAGAACGCTGATGGAACCATAAGTATCACTCCCTATTCAGAAGCATTTTCTGACCCAATAAGCGCAATGGGGCGCACAATAGATACTATGAACGCAAAGCTTGCAGCAACCGAAACTGAAGATGAGGCAGAACAAAGAGAGAAGAAGGCATTGATGAGATATTTTGGCGCATATAAAAACGCCATTACTTCCAAAGAGCCACGCGAACTTGAAGAACTCTACACAAAAGTAGATGAAGCATGGCTGGATGTTCAGGGTAGAATGCAGCCGATCCACATGATGGAAGCATATGACGATCCGGCTGGCCTACTCGTCGTACCGGACTTTGGCTTGGCATTTAAAGACGAGCGATATGATCAAGTGAATGAGCAGTCAGACAGGACCAAAAGAGAGTTGATTACATTCTTGAAAAAAGACTTCGGCGACAAAGCATCTCTCGGTCCCTCCATACAACCTATGGAATCATCGCTTGCAGGCGTCTTTGCAATAATGGGCTCAGGGAGCAGATTGGACTCCAGTATTTCAGGCCAGAACGTACCTAATAGGGCAGAAGTCAGACTCGATAAAGGAGTAAAGATCTTCATAGACATTAATAATATGCGGCTAAAGGAGGGCTTAATAAAAGAAAATCTAACAAGAGTCTTCGGAGAAGATACGGTAGCCGAGTATTTTGATGATTCACGCATCACAAGTATGCATGCCAGTATAGGTGTTGCCGGTCACGAAGTAGCACATAATGCATTCATAAGAAAAGAGACCCAAGCAAAAATTGGGGGGTCAGCCGAGCAAAATCTTGAAGAAGCAAAAGCTGATCTTGCAAGCATGGCTCTGGCTCCTGAATTCTTAGATGATACTGACCTCAATTTGATAGCACGCGGTCACCTGGGATGGTCAACGCGCATGCTTAGCTATCGCGATCAGCCCTCTGTCATGCCCTACTACAATGCTGCTTTAGTCTATATGAATGCGTTTGAAGAGTCAGGAGTTGTGAAGCGTGATACGGAAAATGACACTTGGGAATACGATGAGTCACCTGAAAAAATAAGAGGATTCTTCGAAAACTTACGGGGAGCCTTCGGAGAGTTAGTCGATGTCTACGAAACACTGGATCCGGAGAAGGCGCAAGACTTCAGAGATAAGCATTTTAAGAAAACATCCTTCACCAAAGCATTTGAAAAGAGAATGGGCCTATA
>JAHFKE010000092.1 GCA_023245515.1 Candidatus Levyibacteriota bacterium | reverse complement strand
GACCCCACAGCTAAGATCCTTGGGAGACTTACGCTTAATCCTCGAAGCCATATCGATTTATGGATGAGCATCCTTATCCCTATAATGACCTACGTCTCATCAGCCGGTACCTTTATTTTTGGGGGTGCCAAACCTGTTCCAGTCGATACCTTTAACCTCAGAGACGGTATTAAAGATCTTGCCCTTGTTTCAGTCGTAGGACCTCTCACCAACGTCGCACTGGCCATTATCGCAGCCCTCCTTACCCATCTTTTTTACCCCGGATTTGGATTTTATGAAGCTGCAGGAAGTGATCTCGGGGGCTTTATTTTGACACAAATAGTACGCTGGAATCTGCTTCTTGCCATATTTAATCTCATGCCAATTCCTCCACTTGATGGCTCAAGGCTCATCGCGCTTCTCCTTCCCAAAAAAGAAGCCGCAGCATATCTATCACTCGGCTCAGGGCCCTTTGGATTCATGATTCTGCTTTTCCTTCTCTTTTTTCCACTCGGTGGATTTTCTCTCATGGGGATTGTGGGGAACCTTATTGACCTCTCCCTTAGACTACTAGGTTTCTAAAACTTACTTAATCAATAAGTCGCTTCTTTCTTAAATCCTCAAAAATAAGATCATCGACAAAAGAACAAAGACCCTTTTTGCTATAATTAAAATAGTCTATCTTTTCAATCTCACCATTTGGACTAAGCTCTCCTCTATAGAAAGCAGTATAACAACTCATTCGTACCATTGTCCCTTCGGGTTTACCGTGAGCCTGAGCTTGAAAGACGCCATATTTCCTAACCGAATCAGTAATGATATCTACGCTTAGTTCTTCTTTTATTTCGCGGGTTAATGCTTGTAAATCTGTTTCCCCCAATTCTCTTTTGCCGCCGGGAATATACCAAACATCTTTTCCTTTACTTAAAGTTACCAGAAGTCTCTTATCTTTAATCTCGATAAGAGCAAGCTTGTCGATGTATGCTCTCTGTATGTTCTTTGCCATTCTGAGCCGGCAATGGGAATCGGACCCATACTCTGGTCATTACCAATGACCTGTTTTACCATTAAACTATGTCGGCAGACAAAAACCATTTTACCAAATTTTCCCCACGCTGTCGCCAACCTTTTTGTAGTTGTGGGCTGTCACTATCACGAAGCTGATTGTGGGTTGCTCAAGCTCTGTAGGTTTGGTAAAATATGTTTTGTAGTGCGAAGCCGATTTACTTGCGTGAATCAGCCGACTTAGCTCAGCGGTAGAGCAGCTGTTTTGTAAACAGCAGGTCGTCGGTCCGAATCCGACAGTCGGCTCAGCTCAATATAGTTTTAACCATTAACTTGCTGGATTGGCGGAGCAGTCAATCGCACCTCGCTGTAGACGAGGCGCCTTCGGGCTACGGGAGTGCAAATCTCTCATCCAGCACTAACTCTTCCCCCTTAACTATTGACAATCCCTGCGTATATTTTCTATTCTGAATCAGTATGGATAATATTCAGACTACGCCAGGAAATGATCAATCTTTAAATACCGATCAGCCCGCACCCAATAACCCAGCTCCTCCAATAAATCTAGGAAACAGTTCTTCAAGAAAATACCTAGTTGCCCTCGGTGTTGGAGTTTTCCTTGCGATACTCTCAGTTATCGCCTTTATCTTCCTCAGCCCAAAAAGCACCAACAAACAAACACGACCAGGAACACAATCAACAAACGTTTCGCCTAGCATAACAATCTCTACTTCTCCCACTCCAATCGACAATTTCCATTATGAAACACCTATCGCTTCCTCTGCCGGAGAGAAAGTTGAAGGGGAAGTTATGGTGACTGTCAAGAAGAATGTCACAGAACAACAGCTAGGGGAAGTTATAAAAATATATAATGCAAAGATTCTCAGGAGGGTCAAAGCAATAAATCTCTACGTTCTAAAGGTGCCAAGAGGCGAAGAGGATGCCATTATAGCCGGACTTTCCAAGAATCAATTAATAGAGGATGCCAGTCGGGATTATGTCACACAGATATTTGCCAGCGTGAATGATCAATTATATGGCCAGCAGTGGGCCCTTAAGAATACAGGGCAACCCTCCCCCGATGCGGGCACTCCAAATGCTGATATTAACGCTGAGCCCGCATGGGATATAACCCAAGGGGATGGCGTAAAAGTAGGCATTGTCGATTCTGGAATTAACGAAAACCACCCGGATCTCGCTGGAAAAGTTATTGCTGCAAAAACATTTATGACAGACAGCATCGAGGATCAGTTGGGACACGGGACGCATGTTGCCGGAATAATTGCGGCAAATACAAATAATGGCATTGGTGTCGCAGGAGTATGTCCAAAATGCCAACTTATCATAGCAAAAACTCAGGGAGACGATCCAAAGGGAACCGGTACACTTGCTGCTCTCGCAGAGGGGATCACATGGGTTACAGATCAAGGCGCGATGGTCATCAATGCTAGTCTGGGATCATATCAAACAGAACCTCCTCTTCAAAATGCAGTAACTTACGCAATGAGCAAAGGCGTTATTTTTGTCTCTGCAGCCGGCAATGACAATGCAGACAAACAATCTTATCCCGCTGCATATGCCGGAGTTATCTCTGTAGCCTCAACAGATAACAAGGATAAAAAATCAAACTTCTCAAACTTCGGCTCATGGGTAAAAGTTGCCGCACCGGGTAGCAACATAATGTCAACAATGCCTACCCATCCTTACGGGCTCCAAGAAACGCATCCTGGTATCAATACAGATTATGGTGTTATTAGTGGTACATCGATGGCCTCCCCGATCGTCGCGGGTGTTGTTGCTCTGCTCGTAGGAAGCACGCATGCTGCATCGCGCGACGCAGTCATCGGTAGGCTTTATGACACTGCTGACAAAATTGAAGGAACTGGATCCTGGTGGGAAAGAGGCCGTGTGAATGCAGCTAAAGCTCTTGAAGGTGCTCAGGCGAGAAGGCCCGGACAACCCAATACATACTGCATATCAACAGAAAATGAATGCGATTCAGCCGCGACCCCGACAGCGCCACCGCAGGCAAGTGGAGGCGGAGCAGGAGTTCCACAACCAGGACAATGCGATAAGAAATACAAGCTAAATAACCCATTAAAGAAGAACTTTGGTGATCCAAATTGCGACTTCACAAAAGATGGTCTCTCTAAACTTCTTAAAGAGTTAGATCCTAAAAATGCTGACAAGTGGTTCAATAAAATTATTCCTTGTGAGAGCGAGTATAATCCAAATGCTTACGCACCCTTTAGTCACAGCCCTGATCCTGCAGGCACATGGGGACTTTTCCAGATGGGTCGAGGTAGAAATGGTCAGTATGATCATGGTGACGTTGAGTGGAAAACGCAAGTGAGAAATGCTGTACAATATAATAAGGGCATCGGTGGCAGCTTTGATTATTGGGGCTGTAATAGATAAATAAATATGAATAAGTTCATGAATATAAAATTTATCGTACCAATATTGCTCATCTTAATAGCGGGAGGGGCATTTCTCATATACACCAGCTTAAAGGAGGGCAATCATCGCTCAGACGCTCCTCGCCAGACTAGCAAAGATGTAACAGCCCCAGACGTGCAGTACGATACAGAAAAGAGCGACAAGATGCTCTTAATTCTCAAGAACAGGCCAACACTTTCCCCTTCTGATAAGGCAATCAGAGATCAGCTCATAAGTTCCCCAAACCCTATCATCAAAACAAAAGAATTTAGCATGGAATATATCCCAACACCTGACCAATTTCAGGTGGAGATACTTAGCCCTGATGTAAGTCAAGCAAAAGCAAATGCAGTCGCCTGGCTAACAGACAAAGGACTAAGTAAAGATGGGATCTGCTATCTTCCCATTACCTTTTATCTCAACTATGATGTGTCTGAAAATCTCCGTGGGCAAGATACCAAATTCAATCCCATACCCGAAGGTTGCTAGTACGCCATTCTTTCCTATGGTAAATAAAAAAAATAAAACCAGGGTTAAGAGAAGGATAAGCCGAGGATCGCTCAATGTCTATCTTCTCTTTGTGATCATAGCAGTCATCATAGGCTTTTCCCTTGTAGGAAATCTCACTGTCAAAGATGCACTGCAAGATTCTACAGTCGTGAATATTCTCCCACCCAAACAGGAGGGATTAAAGGATAATTTGCAGCTTTATACATTTGGATACACAACAATTGCCCCCCTTCCACCTGATGATAAAAAACCTGATGACGGAGCAAAAAAACCTGACGATGGAGGAAAGCCTATCTGTTCGCCTCGTCTAGAAGAACAGCTTGCAAAAACCTGCAACTGTCCCGCAGGGCAAAAAACGAGCGCGCTATGCAATGAAGAAAAAGATTGTACCAAGAACGGAGGCGTTGCTATGCCTCTGCAGGGTCAGATGCGTTGTCTGTATACCAGTCATCACCCTAAAGTTGCCGAAAAACAGAAGGATCCGAATTGTGCTGTAA
>JAHFKE010000091.1 GCA_023245515.1 Candidatus Levyibacteriota bacterium | reverse complement strand
TGACAGATGGTTTAATAAATATTACAGAAAGGTGATCTTCCTAGGCGCACCCCTTCTTGTGGCCATAGGAGCAGTCGTCTGGACCTTCCCATTTGAAGTATTCCGCAGGCTTTCGCACGAAGATGCTCTTATCGAGAACTTACAAGTTCTGGCTTTACTTCTCGGTGCTTTTTGGAGCATCCGTATTGCGCGGAGATTCTTTACGAAGAGAAACGCAACTCATGGACTCATATTCATGATTATTACCATAGGACTCTTATTCGTGGCGGGAGATGAAATCTCTTGGGGACAGCGCCTGCTCCACATCACAACTCCCCCGTCGATAGCGCAGAATAATGCACAAGGAGAGATCACCATCCATAATCTTTCTAGTTTTCATAGCCACTTGAATACAGGCTTTATGATTGCCGGGGCATTGGGAGCATTTGCATGGATTGTCCAGAAGCTGATCCCGCTACTTCAAAGAGCTCCCGCTGCTCTTTATATTCCTCCATGGTTCACAAGTGGATATTATCTTCTTGTTTTTGCTTTCTATTTATATGAAAAGTTTTATAGCAAAACATTTGTTGACCACTGGTCTGAGTTTACAGAATTGATGTTCTATATTGGTATCGCACTAACCCTTCTCTATTGGTTCAAAAAACCGGCGAAATAATATACAATGCATCTTATGGGTAGACGGGAAAGTTATTGGACAGACATGCTGACAAGCACCCCCTCCTATGACCACGTAGAACGGACGAGGATTAAATATACTGAAGCTGTAAAGGAGAATGTCCTTTTCCACAGAATCGGTATCACAAGTATTCCGGCAGAGGAGAGGGGGAAACGGGAAGTTGTTTTAACGATAGGAGTCAAAGAAGAACTTACACCAGAGAAAGTTGATGAACTGGATAAGGAATATGACGGAGTCAAGTTAACCTACAGGTATGATCCTATACGCCTGACCGTAGAATGGCCCGACAAGCCCTCAAAAAAAGATTAGCTCTCCATCTGCAACCCCAAGCACTTTCTTGTTAAGCAAAGGAAATTCTATCGCTCTTCCCGTATCCCTGATGATTTTTCGAATTTCTTTCAGGCTTGGTAGCGTATCATCCCTCATCACAAGAGGCGGTTTTTCCAGAGACCCCGACAGCGTATAGATCGGGTCATCAGGAATCGATTTCGGATACGAAGACAGCTTGGCAAGAGGATAGCCATACCTAACTCTAGCTTTTTTTGTCCTGGCTGCCTCCTCATCATTAAATGTATCCCATCTATCATATCGCTCTTTTGACATATGCATAGAATGATTGCAATTAGGAGCTCCGCAATGACATGTATGCGTGCAAGGATCACAAAATTCATCCAGCGGACTGAGTAGATAGGAAGCAGTTAGTTCTTCCCCCTTAAAAATATGCCGAAGAGCAAAGAATAACGTATGACCTTTATAGGTATACATCCACGTATTGGGAGCACAAGAATGATTGATGAGATGGACACCTGCTGCTTTCACATCAACAGGATACAGAGATGCACGGTCGTGATAATACATGAGATAGAGATGACCGTCCTTTTCATACGTATCTTCTTCCGCCGTTCGTATCACTTTACCGAGATAATCCCCGATAATTGCCCCTGGAAGGATATCTTTTTTTGCATAAACACCCCTACCTCTTTTACCAGCGTCTTTTACTTCCCAGTAGTCATCTGTCAGCAGTATCATGGGGAATCTATCTTACACTTTTGGGGACTTTAAGATTATTAAGCTTAGCTCGTCTTACTCTCTTTCTTGGCTTCTCAACAACGAGAACTTTATCAATTGCGGGAGAGCTAATCGGCCAGATTCTCTCAATAGAGATCTGTCCATTCATTTTCTGGACGGTGAAAGACTTGTTCTCTCCACGTCCCTTCATACCAAGAACAACACCTTTGAAAACCTGAACACGAACCTTGTCGCCTTCATGAATCTTGTGGTGAACTGCTACGATATCTCCCGGTGTGAAATCAACTGTTGTTAGCATAGATATGTATTATAACGGAAAACCTAATAAGACTCAAGGTTTAAAATTCAAGGCTCGAGAGAGCTTTGGGCATACGTCTAACAATGGCCGCGGCATACTCATACGCTATTGGCCTTTGCCGCTGATCTTCAGGAGAAGTAGTCTTTAGTATGGCAGGACATGCACCTATGTTGTGGTCACTCTCCTGCAGCATTACCCTTCTTCCATTCAGGCTCCGATGTGCTACCGCTGCTTCATTTCCTATAAAATCAGAAAGATGCATCCTCATCAAATTATACCCCAAGCCATCACGCTCAAGAAATTCTCTCCTAATGGCACTTGGCAGATCCGCTCGAGCATATACTGTCTCGTCAACAACTTCGCGTAGAAAGTTAAGGAATGTACCATAGCCCATCTCAGCAAAATAGCTCCTACTCGACCCCTCCGTCTGATAAAGTCCCCTCGTATTATATCCTATAAGCAGGCCAACATTACACACGTCTGCATCATCAAAGCTTTGAGATGCACTAGTCAATGTCTCCCCCATTAAATTATCCACTTTGCCAAAATAATTCGCTCGCGTTGTTGATCGTGCCATTTCAGGCAATGAAAGACCTTCTATAAAATCGGGTAAGGCCAGCTCCATCTTTTCTGCATGGACTTGCATATATTCCTTTTTTATTTTGGGTTGGTGAAAGAACATCGTGGTTAAATCCCGCATGCGCTGACCTGAAGAACTATAATAATTATAGTCAACGAGATGATGGTCAGTGTCCTTGGTTCGCAGCTCCATAGCATAGCCTTTGAGATCTACGGCTGCTGAGAAAAATTCCACTCGTCCAAATTTCCTTGAGTTTGCGTCATCATTTCTTGAGCCTTCTGAGAGTCCATACTTATCAAGAAGACCTTCAAAAAACTTAACATCAGCTACATGTAACTTCTTTTCCTGCTCCCGCTTGCCAAAATACTTTTGGTAACCTTCTGGCACTGTCATCAAAGCGGGTTCATCGACGCGAAGAGAGTCCACTAGAGACGTGTCGGGTCTGGGTAAAAAAACAACTTTTCTTTCCATGAAAAGCATTATATAGTTATAGGACTCAAGAGTCAATCTTTCTATCTGCCTGGCGCACGCACCCAGACGACAAAATTGTGCCCCCCGATACTCTTATTTGGCGCAGGCTTCGACAAATCCCATGAAGATGGGGTGAGGACTGAGCGGGCGACTCTTATATTCAGGGTGACCCTGCGTACCAACATAAAAAGGATGTCCGGGTATCTCAATAATCTCGACCAATCCTTCCTCCACAGATCTGGCACTGATCGTCAGACCCTTTTTCTCCATCTCTTCTGCAAATTTATTGTTGAACTCAAAACGGTGCCTGTGCCTTTCAGACGTTAGTCCTTTTTCTTTATTCTTAAGTCCTCCGTACTTTTCGTATAATTCATGTGCTTTGGTACCCTTTTTCACAATCGCGTCCCAACTACCCAGTCTCATGGTACCACCATATGCACGACGCTCCATAAGTTCTTTTTGTGAGGGAATTATATAGACAACGGGATGTGTTGTTTTCTCATTAACTTCTGTCGAATTAGCATCTTTCCAACCCATCACAGATCTGGCAAATGCGACCACTGCTAGCTGCATACCATAACAAAGTCCGAGATATGGAATATTGTTCTTTCTCGCATAATCGGCAGCTTCTATCATGCCCTCTGCTCCCCGCTCTCCCCAGCCAATCGGAACGATGATACCATCCGGTGTTCCGATAAGCTTTTCTATTCCTTCTCCCTCTACCTTCTCGGCATTTACCCAATGCGTCTCAATAGCAACCCCTGCCTGCCATCCTGCATGATCAATAGCATCAAAAAGCGCAGCGTACGAATCCCGGATCTGATAATCTCCTGTTCCGAAATATTTTCCTACGATAGCGATTTTGATTTTTTTCTTCTTGGGAGCTTTTATCCTTTCGACTAATCCCTTCCATTCTGTTAGCTTAGGCTCCTTAACAGGCAAGCCGAATTTCTCAAGGATTCTCTTATCAAGCCCTTGCTCGTGCAGAACGAGAGGAATTTCATATACAGTAGAGAGGTCAGGATTGGAGATAATATCTTCAGGATGCATATTGCAGAAAAGTGCGAAACGATCTCTGCGTCTTTTATCCAGATATCGCTCCGAACGGGCGATGATGAAATCAGGCTGAATCCCCATAGAGTTCAGTGTTCTGACAGACAACTGGGTTGGCTTAGTTTTAGGCTCACCCAAATGCTGAGGGGTAGGTACATAACTGACATGAACGTGCAGAACATCACCGGGATTCTTCAGCGTCATAATTCTTGAGGCTTCGTAATAAAAGACATTCTGATACTCTCCCGCTGTACCACCCATCTCAATGATGACGATATCGGCATTTTTCTTCTGCCCTGCTTCCTTGATCCTCTTGATAATTTCATCAGTTATATGAGGAATCGCCTCGACATCTTCACCGTTATATTC
>JAHFKE010000024.1 GCA_023245515.1 Candidatus Levyibacteriota bacterium | reverse complement strand
TTTCGAGTTCTATTTTTTGCGTGGCAAATTTTAGCTTCTCTGGCATAAAGCAAATTATAGCAAAATAAACCTAAAATAGCAACTATGGGACGCTGAGGACTTTTGACAAAAACGCTTACTTCCCCCATTGGGTGAAGGAGAGGAGAACGAAGAGAACAATGCAGCCTACCCAGACGTATTCCCAGAGAACGCCTTTAAAGAGCCTCTTCTCAAACCACACGTGAGAGAGTCCGACAGTGGTATAGAAAAGTCCTGTCAGAAAAAGTGCTATAACTGTCGGATTGCTTGGCCAGAACCACGCGATCGTGGCAGTCTCGACCAGACATATAGTGAGTGTGGACACCCAGATAGACAAGGGTTGAGGCATTTTCTGTAATGTGTACGTCCAGAGAGAATGGTAGATCAAGAGATATGTATAGACAAGCATAATGGCTATGACTGGGAAAATAGTCACGTGAAAGGTAAAAAGTATATTATTGAGAAAGAAGAATGAGATAAGCGTTATCACAAAGGAGACAATGCGCGCGCCCGACAGAAGTTGAATCGTTCGAAAAGACGAGACAATAAAGATATTTTGACTTAAGAAAAGAGAGTAAAGACCAAAAGCATACACTGATGTTAATAAAAGACGAGACAAGAGAGCTGCAGGAGTCAAAAAGTAAAAAAGACTGAAAGAGAGACTATAGAAAAAAGGCAGAATTAAAACTTGATATGATTTATTTTCTTTTATATCCTGATAGTTAGCCCAAAGAACAAAAACGTTCGTGAAGATCGATAGTGTAAAAGCTATAAATATTCCGGATCTACTAAATTGAAACTCAGTCAGAAATAATCCAAGTGACAAAAGAATCGTACCGATAACGAACTTCTGTCGTTTATCTATAGAAAAAACGAAGCGTTTCTTCGCATGCCTAGGCACAGATGAAGGCACACGTGGCCTGGAGCGATTGAAAAGATTTAAAATACTCATTAATCAACAATTTACATTTTACAGCTAACTGCAAGAAATAATTCTATGCTTATTTTTATAATCAAGATAAAAGTTAATTATCGATTGTTACAAATCAACTGTTAGCTCGTCTGGAATATCAAAATTAACATATACCTTCTGGACATCATCCAAAGATTCAAGTTTGTCGACAAAATTTAAGGCTTTTTCTGCCGACTCTTTATCTGTGATTTCAGTGATTACGACAGGCCTCCAAATAAGCTCTGCTTCAGAGATTGTAAGCCCCTGAGAAGACAAGCCATCTCTTGCTTTTGCGAGATCCTCAGGCTTTGTATATACCAATACGTGATCATCAGCGTCTTCTACATCCTCTGCACCACTGTCTGCTGCAAGAAGAAAAACATCATCAAGCGAATGGCCTTGCCCTGAGCCAGCCGAAGGGTCTTTCGAAACAGTGATGACTCCCCTTCTTTCAAACTGATACAGGACACTCCCCTCATTACCAAGATTGCCACCGTTTTTATTAAAAGCATTTTTTACTTCAGCTACAGTTCTTTGATTATTATCTGTTAGCGTTTCGACAATGACACTAAACCCTCCCGGACCAAATCCTTCATACTTTGCCTCCTCCAGATTAGCCTCCTGCTTACCACTGGCACGCGCAATAGCGCGCTCGATGTTATCCTTTGGCATATTGGCAGCCCGTGCCGATTCGACAGCCAAACGAAGTTTAAAGTTACTATCAGGATCCCCGACTCCCCCACCCTGTTGGACAGCAAGTGTTATTCCCTTTGAGAGCTTAGTGAAAAGCTGTGCACGTTTTGCATCGTTTGCCCCCTTTTGTCTTTTAATTGTTGACCACTTTGAATGCCCACTCATAGCTCACCTTTCAACTCGTATTATACCGTTTCCGTATTGACTTTTGCAAGAAATGTTAGTAGAATTTCTCTCAGCATTCTAGTTATCCTTTAGTCTTAAAGAGATACTAAATATACATGTCAGCACTCACTAAATCTCAAGCAATTCAAACCGCCCTTGTTGGAGATTGGTCCGCCGCAATAAGCCTCAACCAGGAAATTCTTCAGGAAGAACCCGACGACATAGATACGCTTAATCGCTTAGCTTTTGCTTTCCTGAGTTCAGGCGACCCTAAAGAAGCTAAAACGGTCTACGAAAAGGTGTTGGAGCTGGACATGAGAAATCCTATTGCGCTTCGTAATTTAAAGCGCTTGAATGATCCCCAAATGAAGAGAATTAATACGCCGATTAATAATTTCTTTATAGAGGAGCCAGGCAAAACAAAAGTTATAGACCTTCTCAATGTTGCTGACAAAAAGATCATAACGCCTCTTAGATCAGGAGAGAAATTAGAGCTTCGTATAAAACGTAATAGAATTTTCGCTCTCGATTCAGAGAGTCAATTCTTGGGAATGTTGCCCGACGACATCTGTCAAAGGCTCATTAAGTTTATGACCCATGGCAATGAGTATACCGCATATGTGAGGACTGTTGATAATGCTAAAATCAGTATTTTTATACGGGAAGAAAAAAGAGCAAAGCGATTCAAGGATGAGCCTTCATTTGTATCAAACGAAAAGACAAAGCTCAGTATTGACAACAACAATCCAAAATCCGGCAAGGCTAGCAAGGTTCATGCTGAGATTGCCGACGATGACCAGGACGAAAGCCCCGAGGAATAAGTTCTAATTTTCCGTTGTCCATTTCTCATTTTCCATATACGTATAGACATTTGATTAAGAAATAATTCAATCAATGATACATGAAAGATAGAAAATGGAAAATAAAATGCTAAAAATTTTTAGCATTTTTGCTATCTTCTCCGATTATTATAGTCATATTGGGAGCCCCCTTCTCATCGCGGCGAGACACAGGGAAGTTAAATAGTCTGATCATTTTCTTCAGTGTATATGTATCCGTACCACTATAGTTAATCTTAGAAAGTTGCTCTTTCCTATGGGCAGTTGAAACGCTCACAACATTTCCCCCCAAATTACTTACAACCCTCTCGAATCGTTTCCCCATGCCCAGCATATCGGAAGCATTTACTATTTGAATATTTACTCCCTCTGAGACAACCGTACTATCACCAAAAAAGCTTGCAATAATTTCATCCGTATCAGATTCTTCTTGTAAACTTCGTAACTCTTTAACGACCTTATCATCGGAGGAAATATTTTTACTAAAGAGAAAAAGCTGTCCCATATCGAGAGCTGTTAGATTTGTTTTTATTGATGCAAAATGCAATAAAGATGCCATCAGTGCACCTTCAATATCTTCTCCTGCAAGAAAGTCTTTAGCTGACTCTATAGATCCATCGGGAGCTATACCAAGTATCCTTCCAATAGAAGACAACGGCAGCTTGCTAGCCTCTAGTTTTAGAAGGACGAGAGAATGAGATGGAGGATTAAATACAATAACCTCATTCACCTTCCCCTCTTTAGCAATAGCAAGAACAAAATGATGCTTTCCGTCAAACCTACTTTTTTGAAGAATAAAAAATCCTTTAACTGTTAATGAAATAAGTATGACAAATATTACGAGAATCGCATATATAAAAAATGTGTTCCAACTCCTCCCTTCCGTGTCCTTATTGTTTTTTCTCATCCGCTTTTATTATACACAAACTGAAGAAGACAACGAGCTTTTGGGGGACGTCGACTAAAGAGAAGTTAGACTAGTCAGAAAGCCTTCCAACTCTTTTGGCAATGGACTGCTGAAATCTAGCGTTTCTCCTGTTGCCGGGTGAGTAAAGGAGATGCTTGCAGCATGGAGAAAAACTCTGGGCAAGATTTTTCTATCATCCCTTGCAGTTTTTCTTCCGGCATATAAAAAGTCAGCAAAAATTGGATGGCCGATATATTTCAAGTGAACGCGGATTTGATGCGTCCTACCCGATTGTGGATATAGCTCAACTAAAGTAAGTTTTTCTTTATTTTTTGACTTTTGATAACTGTGTAAGACTTTATATAAAGTCTTAGACTCTTTCCCACCCGGAACAACCCCGAACTGCTTACCGCTCCAAGGTAGTCTTCCAACGGGAACATTAATTTCCCCCTTTAAGGGAACTATTTCTCCATGGGCTAATGCCTGGTAGACTTTTTTTACCTCCCTCTCCCTAAATTGTTTTTGTATGTTAAGAAAAGCTTCAGAATTTTTTGCAAGAATCAAAATCCCAGAAGTTTCCTTATCTAATCTATGAACAACTCCACCACGTTTATAAAAATCGTTTCCATACTCCCCTTCTTTTGTCTTCTCTTCCTCTTCCTTAATTCTTAATTCTAAATTCTCAATTCCCAATTTTTCCTCTGCCCAGTCTTGAATCGTTGCTTCATGCTTCGTTGTCTCAGCACGATTAACTGTAACTCCGGCGGGCTTATCTATGACGATTAGGTCATCGTCCTCAAATAATATCACTATCTCCATATTACTTCTTGCCCCCTACTTTTTGTTTAATAAGAAGAAAGAAACCAAAGAGTAAAATGCCTGTTAAAGTAAAACTCTCTACGTTTATCAAAGTTTTTAGATTTTTAAAAGACGTTGTGAGAGAAAATAGAATTGATAAGATTGGGAAAATGATGAGGAATAATGCCGCAATCCTCCCCTCTCCGATAGTCCTATTCATAAGTTTTTTATATGATCTTTTTATAAGGATAACTGCTATTAGAAAATAAATAAAACTAATAACGCAATATAAAATCCATTGATCTTTAGGAGCAAAGAATATTTGAGACAGAAACCCAAGTGGCAATGCAGTAACAAAAGCCAGTGTTAAGAAGTCAGCAAATCTCCCGAGAGGAACCTTCTTATACTTACAGCTAAGATAGAGCCCTGCCAAACCTCCAATCACACCACCAACGAGTGACAATCCCCCGCTCTGAGATAGAAATGATAGGAGTAAATTCCCTCCTTTTTCGGCATGAAACACAAAGAAGAAAAGGCGGGAAAATAAAATACCAAAAACTATCACAAAAAATATCATGTCGAACGACTGTTCAGAAGAAATATTTCTACGCATGAGGGCGTAATCATCTCTGATTAACTTATAAAAACAGTAAAGAAAGATAAAGAATGATGGAATAAGTAATAATATATTCATATTTTTTAATTGCAACTATTTATTAAACAACCTTAATATTCCAAAGAATAAAAGTGTCGCTCCGATCCCTGTAAAAACAGCACCGACACCGATCAAATCAGATAATCCTCCTACGAGGATAATTGGCAAGATTGATAGCATCGCAATGAATGAATTAAGAAAACCATAGACTTTGCCCCTGAATTCATCTTTAGTTCTCTCCTGAATTATTGTATTTGCCGGAACAAAAATGAGCGCATTTGCAAAACCTAAAATAAAAGCAAGAACGACCATGATGTGTAAAATATCTATCTGAAAAAGGTGCGGAAGATATGAATTTATCGTCTGCACAAATCCTCGGGAAGCCACTCTCGAACCATATGGCAAAAATAGCATTGCAGTTCCTGCCAAAAATAAACCGACATTAATAACTTTCTCTTTCTTGAAATTATGAAAAACATTTACAAGCATAACTGCCCCGACAATCATACCTAAAGCAGCGGGCGTTACAAAAAATAAAGGGACCTCTTCAACTCCGACATGAAGAACTTGACTTGCATATCCGGGAGCAATTGTCGCCAGGATAAGGATAAGAATTTGAGACAGAGATAAAAATAAAAGCGAAGAAGAGATTTGCTTTGTCTTGAACATAAAAGAAACTGTATTTTTCAATTCTTTTAGGATACTAGGAGATTTGATCTCTAGAAAATCTTTTCTTTGTGATGGCCGAGGCTTTATAAAATAGATGAAAGCGGCTCCGACTATAAGCATGAAAGCAAGGAAAAAAAGCGTATTTACCGGTTTAAGAAATATGATAAGAGAACCGGAAAGCGCATAAGCGATAAGAATAGATCCATAAACCCCCATGCCAAAAAGAGCATTCGCGGAAAGAAGATTTTTCTTCTGCACAACCAATGGAACCATCGGTGTTTCTGCGGGTATAAAAAATTGCGTGAGAATAGCTATAATAAATCCAAAAGTATAAAGAACATAGATGTTATGAATATAGAAAGCGAGGATAATAAATAATAATGCGCGGGCCAAATTAGTTATAAGAAGAACCTTCTTCTTGTCCCACTTATCAACATATGCCCCTGCAAATGACCCAAAAAGTATTGCCGGAATGGTGAAAGCCAGAACGACTACGGCTACGGCCGTACTTGAATGCGTCTCTTTAAAAACAATAATGATACAAAAGAAGTTAAAAAGATGGATGCTAATTTGAGTGAAGATTTCGCCGAGCCAAAGATAAAGAAAAGATTTCTCTGACAGAGCATGCAGAATATTTTTCTTCATGATTGGGCTTTTTCTGAGTAAGCGCCTGTTCGTGTATCAACTTTAATAAACTCACCTATGTTAATAAAAAGAGGCACTCTGGTTACCAACCCATTCTCAAGAGTTGCCTCCTTAAAAACATTGGTGGCAGAATTTCCCTTAGCACCGGGAGAAGTTTCTGCAACCTTAAATGTCATTTTAGGAGGAAGCTGTATCGACAAAGGCTCGCCTTGAAGAAAACTCAGCGTAAAGCTCTCACCCTCTTTCAAATACATGTGCTCATCAGGAATAAGTTGTAGAGGTATAGTAACTTGCTCAAATGTCTGAGGATCCATGAAGTAAGCAGCATCATCATCTTTATAAAGATACTGCATTTCTTTCTTCGGCACAGTAACATCCTGTACCTTCGCACCATTAGTGTAGCCCTTCTCGATGATAGTACCTGATTTAATATTGCGGACTTTTACCTTTATATTGGCACTTCCCCGCCCCATTTTGATGTGCTCGTAAGATATAACGACAAGAAATTGCCCATCTTCTTCATATGTTGTTCCTGCACGGAGTTCTGTTACGCCAATCATAGTTATTAGGTTTTAGGTTTTAGAAGGATCTCTCTGACCGCTAACCCCTCTTAACCCTGATGAGTCCGGAGCATGCGACCACTTCTATGCCCTTTTTTTCCAATTCATCAAAGAAAAGATTTGCTCCGATTGAATCAGACGACATATGCCCTGCATTAACGACATTGATATGCAATTTCTTCATTTCCTTAATCGCATCTTCAGGCATGTGCATATCAATAACGGTACCAACGCCTGCCTTTGCCATCTCAATATACATCTCTTTGGACGGATTGGTGCCGCCTGTGAAGAAAACGACGATCTTTCCCGCTTTACTCTTCTCCGATCCAGAAACAATGTAGGGACCTGCCTTACCCTTGGTAGACTCAACATATTCGGGTAATTCCAGAAGATGATCAAGAATCTCACCGACTGTGTCAAATTCCTTATCTTTCAAGTAGCCTTTAATAAAGTTGTCCCCCAAGTTATCCCAGATTGTGTGAAGAGCCATGAACGGTATATCTAAAAGTCTTGCGACATCAACTGCTTGTGTATGATTTGCAGGATGAATTCTCCTCTCGACTTCACTCATACGCTCAGTCATAAGCGCATGCGCTACGTTCACAGGAACGCCTGCTTCCGCATAGACAGCTACTTGCAAATCCATTACCTCATGAAGGCTTGCATATGCATGTCCTTCAGGATGATGACCAATAAGTAAATCGATCTGTGTCCCCTTTTCGCCCAGACGATCAGCAAGTAATACTTCCGTACCATTGGCATCAATTCCTGCGAGAATTCTCTTTACTTCCTTCTTGGGATCACCAAAAAGAAGGCGTGAGTCGGAGTAAGGATTGGTGAAAGATTCCTCATCAAAAAGCTTCTTTTTCTTGTCAGAAAGTTCTTCGTAGTCTTTTTTTGCCTTTTCCAGAAGCTTTCTGACTGCCTTCTCACCACGAGGATCCGCCTTTATCCCCATCTCAACACCTAAATCATATATTTCTTGAATAGTCATATTTCGATAAAACTCAACATGATCCTGAACTAGTTGAAGGATCATACAATCAAGTATATAATAGGAAGGTCTTTATTGCAAGGCACTAGCCTTGCAACAGTATAAAGTATTAAGAAGAAAGTATTAGGTATAATAGAAAAATTCTTTATTGCGCTTAATACTAAATACTTAATACTAAAGTTGCCGAGGTGGCGGAATGGTATACGCGGTAGTCTCAAAAACTACTGGTCGCAAGGCCTTGGGGGTTCGAGTCCCCCCCCCGGCACACTTCGGCAAGCTCAGTGTAAAATACTGAGATTGCTGAAGTGTATTGGGACGAGAAGTTCATGGTGAGCCTGTCGAACCAAGTCCCCCCCGGCACCGCGTCAAACGCGGCTCCGCAGCGACAAATGAGACGTCGCAAGGAGACAAGTTTGATGCGAGTCGCGTTTGACGCGACATACACCTATATTCATATGGCTGAAACGTCAGACGTTTCCTCGCCTACAGCGAGATGCTGCATCGTTATGCAAGAAGTTTTGCAGATAAATACGGAGACTTAAAACCCATCACATTAAAACGCCTCTAAAACTAGCGAACTACTTCTCTTTTTGTAGTCCCTGCGAGGCCGACCAAAATATCATAAGGGATTGTGTCACACTCTCTAGCAACAGTAAAAACTGAGTTTTTGTCTGAGGGATTATCAGAATAAACAATAACTGACTCTCCTACCTCAGGATTTTTAAGAGCAGTTATATCAATCGTTGTAATATTCATACTCACTCTCCCGAGAATCGGACATTCTACGTCATCAATCATAACAAAGCCGTTATTCGAAAGCCTCCTCTCAAGACCGTCAAAATAGCCAAGGGGTAGAACGCCAATTACCATATCCCCCTTCGCCGTATAGGTGAAATCATATCCAACGCTGTCCCCTTTTCTTAAAGATTTTATTTGTGTAAGTGTTGAGACAAAACGCAAAGCAGGTTGCAAATTCTTATCCTGACCGCTGGGATCTATACCATAAACCGCAATCCCTGACCTAGCAATATTCCCAAGTCTTCCTTTATACTCTGTGTGATTAAGAAGCGCTTCAGAAGCAGCGATATGCATCCACTTCGGAGCGAAGTTATTAACCTTAACGATCTCCCAAGCAGCTTCAAAATTCTTGAGTTGCTTTTCAATCAAAGCATTTTTTGCATCAGCACCCGATCCCAAATGCGACATCAAGCCTTCGACATTCAAATTATTTGACCTTATCTCTTCAAGAAAATCAGGCAACTCTGAGAGACCTATCCCCTCCCGATGCATACCCGTATCCACAAAAACGTGTACACCTGCTTGAGGCTGATATTTACTAATTGCTGATATCTGCTCGCTACTATAAACAGCGTAGGAGAAAGGTAATTTCTTAACGTGCAAATTCTCAGGGCTTACATATCCCATGATAAGAACGGGAGTCTTAATATGATTTTTCAAAAGCTCATAACCCTCATAAATACTGTCGACGCAGAAAAAGGGAGCTCCTGCTTTATCTAAAATCTTTGCGACTTGAACCAACCCATGACCATACGCGTTGCTTTTCAAAACAGGGGCAACACCGAGACCATCTTCCAAACTATGCAGATATGAATAATTTTTAAGAAGCGCATTCTTTGATACCTCAATGGTATTTAGGGAGCGATACTTTTTTCTAAATAAAGAAAAAATATTCATAACTTCATCAATGAGCTTAATTTTCAATTTTTAATTCTCAATTTTCATTGAACTTTCAATGATCTAATCTTCAAACATTGAAACATTGGAGCATTGATTGAAAATTAGAAATTGCAAATTGTAAATTACCTAGAGCTCTTGAGCTCTTTCTCCTGCTTATGTCTCTCAATCGCAAGTTGTATCAGCTTGCCAATAAGTTCCGGGTAGCTAAGTCCGCTCGCTTCCCAAAGCTTGGGATACATAGAGATGTTCGTAAAACCCGGAATCGTATTTGCTTCATTTACAAAAAACTTCCCTTCAGGGGTATAGAAAAAATCAATTCGTGCCATTCCTTGCAGACATAGAGTCTTGAAAACTTTGATCGCCAACTCTTGAATTTCCTTCATTTTCTCAGGACTCAGATCAGCAGGAATTTTCATCACTGCTCCATTCTCATCTAGGTACTTTGCGTCATAATCATAAAATTCGTGACTCGCCTTAATTTCTCCAGCTACAGATGCAATGGGAGTATCATTCCCTAGAACTGAACACTCAACTTCTCTTCCTTCTATGCTTTGTTCCACAATAATTTTTACATCATAAAGAAATGCCTCTTTAATAGCATCTTGGAACTGCTCTTTATTCTTTACTTTGCTCACTCCTACAGACGATCCCAAATTAGCAGGCTTTACAAAAAATGGCAGACCAAGCTCCTCTTCAATTTTGTCAAAAGAGACATCATCACTTTTATGAAAGACCAAGAAATTACTGACAGGAAGACCCGCATCTCGAAGTAAGCGCTTAGAAACGTCCTTGTCCATGCCCACAGCAGAACCGAGAACTCCCGAGCCGACAAATGGAACATCAGCAAGTTTTAAAAGCCCCTGCATGCTCCCATCTTCACCATACGGCCCATGCAAAACAGGAAAAACAACATCAACGGTACCGATATTCCCCTGACCTGACGTCGTTATCAAATTATTTCCACCGCTTTTGGTAATAAAGGAAACCTCATCGCTTTCGGGTAGCATTGCTTGGTGCGAGAACGAAGCACTCAATAAATACTTGGGGGGGCAAACATGCCAGTCCCCTTTCTGATCAATACCTATCAAGATAACTTCATATGTATCTTTATCCAAAGAAGTAACAACATTTTTTGCCGACTGAATTGATACTTCATGCTCTGCCGATTTGCCACCGAATAAAACTGCTACTTTAATTTTTTTCATAATCCCACTCCCCTTCTCTTCATGTCCCAAAACTCTCCCCTCCTTGGGAGACTTACTACATCTTTTTTATCACGAAGCAACTTCTCAATTATACCTTCTAAGAATAGCGACTGCGACCCCTTAAACAAAATTGCCTCACCGCCCACAATATTTTTTTCTAAATAATCCAGTGCGTCTTTTTGTTTTTCAAATTTCTCTACTTTTTTAGATTTCAATTTTGGATATGTAAAATGAGATACTCTTTTACCAATGAGAATAATTTTCTCAAGATCCATCGCATTCAAAACTTCAGCCAATTTCTCATGCTCCTCCTGTTCTTTTTCTCCCAACTCCAACATGTCACCTAACACTACCCACTTCTTGCGTGAGGGAAGTTTATCAAACATTAAAAGAGTCGCTTTCAGAGAAGATAAATTAGCGTTGTAACTGCTATCTATAATAGTAGTGTATTTAATACCCTGGAATATTGACCCCCTACCGGGTGGAATTTCAAATTTAGCAAATGAAGCATCAAATGATAAACCTAAATATTTTACCGTTGTCTTGCACATCTTAAGAGCATAAAAAATTTCCTCGGGCAACAATGCATCAAAAGAATATTTCTCCTTGTTGATAATAAAGGTTGTTTTCCTTTCTTCAATTCTATAATCATTAAGATCTTCACTCTTTGTAACGCTTTCAATCTTTGTTTCAGTTCTACCGACTTGTTTCAACTCGAGAGGTAAATCCCCATTGATGACTGCAAGCTGACTACAGAACTCCAGAAAATAACCAAAATCATAAGCGATCGCTTCTTCGACACTAGCAAACGTCTTATCTTTGTTGAAATTCGCAGCATGTGTCACCCCAACGCTCACCCATAAGACCACTTCGGGTCGTAGAAATTCTGCAAGAAACTTTCCCTCCCCTGCCCGATCAGTATCTGCTTCCACAACATAGATCGACTCTTTTGGTAACTTTGCAAAAACCTGTAAAGGGGCTCTCAAAATAAGACGAATCCATTCCGATCTTTGCAGTGTTTTGCGATGAAGATCCAAAATATCAAAAGGGATACCATAACTACTATTTGCGTGATGAGAGAACCTGGCTTTCTCTTGTAACTGTGACTCAAGAAGGTGAAGAAGTGTTGTCTTACCATTGGATCCTGTCACGACAATGACCCTCGGCTTCCAGCGCTTTAAACGTATTGCTGCGAAAAAGCGGAAATAAGAAGCAAGCGGAAAATAGAGTTTGTTTTTGAGTGAACTAAACATCTTACCTACCTATTATACCTGACCACAAAACACCTTGCCAAGAAGGCATCTCTATAGTATGCTGTGCCTATGAGCGTTGACAGAGAAGTGCCATTATTAGAAAAGCCAAAACTACTCTATCCTGTCCTCAAATCTTCGATGCCCCATCGCGCAGATGCAAGAATAGCAAGCTTGATGGAGAAAGACTATCTCGTAGCACATGATGATATTACGATCATAGGAAAATATGAAGCTTCCTCAAGACGTCGCGGTTATTATACCGACAAGGATACCGATCTATTCACGGGAATGTACGTTGTTTATGATGCAAGAAATGGCCAACCCAATTACGCTGCCAATTATAGGAGAGTCGAGGAAAAAATCGCAATTGAAGGAGGTATTGCATTTTTATACAGTATTCATCCCAATTACGATCCCAGTGCCAATTCCTTCATAGACACAGTACAAACAAGAATTAAAGTTCTCCCTGACGGCATACATCAGGCAAGAGTCTCATTTTCTACAGCGGAATATGACGCTCCGGATGCAGTTCAACTCTACTGCAATAACCTTGTCCTTCCTATAGGTCAAAACCAAAATCTTGAATGGCAAATGAATCGCATCGGCACGCAGATAGCTATGATAGCTAGAGCTGACAAGGGGCATGATGTCTTCAAATATAGCAAGCTGCTTTAAGTCTGCTGAAGATCTTTAGCTCTGAGAGCATTGGTAAAGCGAATCCTGTTGCCATAGAAATTAAGATCAATTTCCCCCGTCGGACCGTTCCTGTGCTTGGCTATCAAAAGCTTGGTTGGAATATGCGGCGTCGTTACTTCAGCTTCCGGCCTATAAAGGAACATAACTACGTCGGCATCCTGCTCGATCGCACCTGACTCACGAAGATCAGCAAGTTGAGGCTTCTTATCCCCTCCTCTATGTTCAACCGAACGATTCAACTGGGAGGCGGCCAGAACAGGAACGCTGAGCTCACGAGCGAGATTTTTTAGCGCCTGAGAGACCATAGAGACCTCCTGCACTCTATTCTCATACCGCTTACTCCCTGGATCAACGAGCTGGAGATAATCGACGATAATAAGGGACATATTATGCTCCATCTGTAATCTGCGAGCCTTACTTCTCATCTCGACCATAGAGATACCGGGAGTATCATCAATAAAGATGGGTGCATCAGCCAACTGACCCATCGCTTCTGACAATTTACCGAAGTCATCCTCGTTCAACCTTCCCGTCTTTAGCTTCCATGCATCCACATCAGCCTGCGCCACCAACATACGGTCGACCAACTCCTCTTTGCTCATTTCCAGAGAGAAGATACCAACGGGCTTTTTCTCATGCACTGCAATATGCTGTGCCATATTCAGAACTAATGCCGTTTTACCTTGTCCGGGGCGCGCTGCCAGAATAATCAAATTAGACTTTTGCATACCGGAAAGTTTATCGTCCAGGTCAATAAACCCTGTCCTGATTCCTCGAAGTCCACCTCCTGATTTCTGCAGTTCATCAATCCTATCAAAGCTATCTGCCAAAGCATCTTTAATAGGCACAAATCCACGCGTCATATGCCCTTGAGAGATGGAGAAAATGCTGGACTCTGCTTTATCTAGAATTTCCTTAACTTCGCTTTTCTCTCCATAACCCAAATCAGCTATCTCAGTTCCAGCCGTAATGAGGAATCTTTTCGTAGCATTTTCCTTCACCAACTGAGCATAGGAGCGGACATTGGCAGCAGTCGGAACCTGATTCACCAAATCTGTCAAATAAGATGAGTCCACTTTCTTCAATTGCTTGTCTTTCTTCAGTTGACTGGTTAACGTGAGAAGATCAATCGGCTTTCTCTCTTCATAAAGAACAAGCATTGCAGCATAAATAATCCCATTCAGATCGCTATAAAAATCATGCGGAGTAAGAAGCTCTGACACACTGACGACTGCATCCTTATCGATAAGAATAGCGCCCAAAACGCTCTCTTCTGCTTCGGTATTATGAGGAAGGGTCTTTATAGTAGTCATACAAGAATGCCCAATTAAAAATTACCAATGACCAATCAAGACGCATTGGAAATTGGGAACTGGTCATTGGTCATTCCAAAACGATCGTTTCTACTTCCTGAGGTAATTTATCTTTTGTCACAACGTATTTGCCCATCTCGGCTACGTTGTCCTTACCGGATGCTTTAACTATTTCCTGAGCTTTTTCGCCATAAAAAATCATGACTCTAGAATCAAGAGAAGTTAAGAACGAGGCATTTCTTACCTCGTCACAGAAGACTACCACTACGTCATATTCTTTCATCTTGGTATGGAGAGCATCAAGCGCACCCAGCGTTCCGAGAGCTACATCAACCTCATCAATTCTCAGACTATATAGCACCTCACTACCGCTTCTTATACCTGTAATTTTTACCCCACCAATCTCATATTCTCCAGCGCCATCTATAACAACGTCGTCTTCTGATACCTTGGCTAAGCTCTGAGCTTTTCCGAGAAGAATCGTAGCATTAAAGGTAGATTTTTCTTCAGGATTAACAACGAAAGAGGCATTTTTACCTTTCAAGCGAAGAGATGTTTTTGGAAGAATTCCAATTTCCATGTATTTCATACTAGCATAGCTTAGTTTTCTTGACAAGGGTGTGCTTTTGTCGTATCATAACCTCGGCTCAATTCCTTCCCGCAAAAGCAAAATATAAATAAATGAAAGCTGAAAAAGTTATTTTATCGTTTGTGGCCATCTTCGTAGGTCTTGTCGCGGCAGGTATTGCCTTCTATTTGTATCAACTTACAAAAACAGTACCTAGCCCCACTCCTCTCTCAACCAACAAAGAAAAAAGCGTAGCATCCCCCACCCCTGACAGTAGTAATTTTTTGGCCGTAGAATCTCCTAGGGACGAGGAGGTATTTAACAAAAAAGTTATTGTAGTACGAGGCAAAACAGTTAGCGGATCAACCATCATTGTTACATCAGAAGATGGTGATCAAGTAGTGACACCTGCAAAAAATGGCGACTTCACATTGAGCGAAACCCTCCCTGACGGCACAACCCTTCTACAGATAACAGCGATCTTGCCAAATGGTGAAGAGAAACAGGTAGTCAGAACGGTTACCTACTCAACTGAAACGTTTTAATATTGTGTATATGAAAAAAATACTATCACTATCTCTATTTGCACTAGCCAGCTTCTTCCTTCCTGTTAGTGTTTACGCAGCAACCCCTACAGTTAGTCCTTCTGTTACTAAAGTAGTTTCTTCAACTCCGACACCTACCAAAGCGGCTGATAACGCCGTAAAGGAAAAATTAGACGAACAAATAAATGATTTGAAGGAAAAAATTGCCTCCCGCGTTTCAGAACTAAAACTTGTCGAAAAGCGAGGCATTATAGGAACAGTTTCTGAAGTATCTGCCACCAAGATAACACTTACCGACGCTTCCGGCAGAACAAGACTGGTCGATGTAGATGAGATCACCAAGTTTTCTTCAGATACAGCGAAAAGCTCTTTTGGAATATCTGATCTCACAAAGGGAACCAGAATAAGTGTTTTAGGAATATATAATAAGCAATCAAAAAGGATATTGGCCCGCTTTATTAATACTGTAATTACACCAAGCATTTTCACTGGGGCAATTTCAGAAATTGACAAAAAGGACTTTACACTCACTGTCATAACAGAGGAGCAGAAAAAAACTACCTTTGACATTGAAACGATTACAAAAATAGCTCTCTATAATAAGGACGATGGAGTTGCAAAATATGGATTTTCTAAACTAGAGGTCGGTGATAGGATGATAGCAATTGGTTTTC
This sequence comes from Candidatus Levyibacteriota bacterium, assembly GCA_023245515.1. Lineage (GTDB taxonomy): Bacteria > Patescibacteriota > Microgenomatia > Levybacterales > UBA12049 > JAHFKE01. Next base: position 553 of record JAHFKE010000024.1, on the reverse strand, counting down.
CTAATAAAAAAGTTGCAAAGCATTTCATAGCAACCAGAATAATCATCTTCCCCGAACTGCCTAAAAATCCAAGAATTATCATAGCTAAGCCTACTGTTGAAGCAGCAGACGTGACCGTTTCCACAGGAAGCGGGAAAAAGCTTACGCCAATCATAAGATAACAATGAATCCCCGCTTCGCTGAATTAAGAACTCTACTCAACCAAGATTCTCTTGATGCGATTTTTCTTTCCTCTCTACCAAATATTATTTACTTCGCTGAGTTTGCAGGTTCTATTCTACAGGAACGTGGAGATGCATTTTTACTACTTACAAGAAACAAGCAATATATTTTTACCTACAACATGTATGCAAATGCTTTAAAAAAACATCTTGGGAACTTCAACCTAATGCAGATAACCCAAAAGACGCCCCTACCTCTCTTGTTAAAAACAATAGTAGACGATGAGAAACTGGGCGAAATCGGTTATGAAGCAAATGATCTACGAGTAGGAGAATTTCACAGGATAACGCATCTTATTCCTGAAAAGAATTTCTCACCAACAAAGATCCCC